>CAYYWK010000171.1:0-6484 GCA_964475345.1 uncultured Desulfobulbus sp. | reverse complement strand
CCACCGCCACCCTCACCGACCCCGATATCCTGCTGGCCGTCCACCGCGACTATATCCTGGCCGGCGCCGACCTCGTCACCACCAACACCTTTTCCACCAACCGCTACATGCTGGAGGCCGCAGGGCTTGGCACGCGGCTTGGCGAGATCAACCGCCGGGCGGTGGAGATCGCCGTCAAGGCGCGGGAGAGCGCGGCGGCGGGGAGGCCGGTGGCGATCGCCGGCTCGATCTCGCACCAGGTGCCGGTGGTGCCGGGCAGCGATTTCCGCGAACCGGCCGCCGTCCCCGACCGGCGTTCGGCGCTGGCCGTCTTCACCGAGGTCGCCCGGGTCCTCGCCGAATCCGGCGTCGACCTGATCCTGCTGGAGATGATGTCCGACCCGGATCTTGCCCTGCCGGCCATCGAGGCGGCCCGCAGCACCGGCCTGCCGGTGTGGATCGGCCTCAGCGCCCGCCTGGAGCAGGACGGCCGCCTGGTCTCCTATCACCGCCGGGAGATGCCCTTTGCCGAGGCCGCGCAGGCGATCATCGAAGCCGCCGGCGACTGCGGCGCCTGCGGCATCATGCACACCAACCTGCCGACGGTCGCCCCCTGCCTGCAACTCATCCGCCGCCTCTGGCCCGGTCCGCTGCTGGCCTACCCCGACAGCGGCCACTTCCGCATGCCGGACTGGGTCTTTGAGGACATCGTTGCCCCGCCCGTTTTTACAGACATCGCCGGAGACTGGCGAAAATCCTTCGGAGTCGCTATACTGGGCGGCTGCTGCGGGCTGGGCCTCGAACATATCCAGGCGCTGGCAGGGCTGCGAGAGGAAGAGTGAGCGGCCTGCGCCGGCGGCCTGGCGGGTGCGGCAGCAGGCGGCCGCGCCGGTAGTGAAATCCCGCGGGAGTCCGGGGCGGGCGGGGATACCGCCGCTGGCGGCAAACAGATGAGAGGAGAGTGTGGATGGCTGACGAGAAGTTTCTGCAGGTTCCCGGATGGCTGAGGGAGTTTCTAGCCGACCCCTTCCAGCGCTGGCTGGCCGTCGGGCTGGTGCTGACGGCGCTGTTCATGAGCTACCAGGAATACCGACCGAAGCAGCAGGCGGCCACCGCCGAGAAGCAGATTTCCTTCTTCTACCACCCCCAGTGCCCGCACTGCCGCGAGCAGAAGCATTTCATCCCCTACATGGAGGCCAAGTACCCGGAGGTTTCCTGGGTCGCCTACGACACCTCGCAGGCCGAGAACATCAAGAAACTGGCCGCGCTGCTGGAGAATAGCGGGCTGTCGACGAAGTCCTTCGGGGTGCCGATGACCTTCATCGGCCCCTATGTCATCGAGGGCTTCAAGTCGGTGGACACCACCGGCGAGAGGATCGAGAAGGCCATCCGCGCCTACCTCTTCGACGACCCCTCCCTCTACCCCGAGGAAGAGCGCCAGGGACACGATGGGAAGGACAGCGTCGACCTGCCCTTTGTCGGCACGATCAAGGTTGCCGACTACTCGCTGCCGGCGCTGGCGGTCATCCTCGGTCTGGTGGACGGCTTCAACCCCTGCGCGATGTGGGTGCTGGTCTACCTGATCTCGCTGATTCTCTGCATCAACGACCGGCGCAAGGTCTGGCTGCTGGTCGGCACCTTTGTGCTGGCCTCCGGCGTCCTCTATTTCCTGTTCATGACCGCCTGGCTCAACGTCTTCCTCTACATGGGCTATCTGCGCATCGTCACCCTGCTGGTGGGGCTGGTGGCGCTGGGCGCCGGCATCATCAGCATCAGAGAGTTCATCCGCGACAAGGGGCAGGTGACCTGCAAGATCGGCGACGCCGACTCGAAGAAGAAGACCATGGGGAGGATCGAGCGGATCGTCAAATCGCCGCTGACCGTCTTCTCGGTGTTCAGCATCATCCTCCTGGCATTCATCATCAACTCCATCGAATTCGCCTGCTCCGCCGCCCTGCCGGCGATCTTCACCCATGCCCTGTCGCTCAGGAACCTGCCTACCATCGAGTACTACGGCTACATCCTGCTCTACGACCTGTTCTTCATGCTCGACGACCTGGCGATCTTCAGCCTGGCGGTGCTGGCCCTGGACACCTCCATCGGCATGCGCTACGCCGGCTACTGCAAGATCATCGGCGGGGTGGTGCTGGTCGGGCTGGGCAGCGTGATGGCCTTCTGGCCGGAGCTGCTGCGCTGAGAGGGGAGTGAACGAACCGGGCAGGACCGGATGGCGGTTTCCGGCAACTTCCGCACAGGCCCGGTCCCGGTGCAGTGAACCCGATTGCGGTGCGCGCAGGCGGATACGGCGACGGCTGTGATGATACTCTTCAACCTTCTCAACCCGACGGACACCCTATGGAGATCTCATCGAAGGCCGAGGCGCAGCGCCGGGCCGACCAGATAACCTCCTTCCGGGCCGAGCTGGCGATCGTCGAGCGGGACGGGGTGGTGCTGCTCAGCGACAGCCAGCGGGCGGCCATCGAGGCCTACCACCGGGACTGGCTGGCCCGGCTGACCTCCGCCTTCGACGTCGATGCCAGCCGCCGCGACAGGCAGCTCAGCCTGGGCATGAAGGTCGCCTCGTTCCTCGGCGCCCTTGGCCTGGCCGCCAGCGTCTTCTTCCTCTTCTACCAGTTCTGGGGCCGGTTTTCGACGACGGTCCAGACGGTCATCCTGCTGGCCGCGCCGCTTGCCGGCGTCGCCGTGACCATGGCGGTGGCGGCAAGGGAGAAGACCGGCTATTTCAGCAAGCTCTCCGGCCTGGTGACGCTGGCCTGTTTTGTCCTCAACCTGTCGATGCTGGGGCAGATCTTCAACATCGCCCCCTCGCCGAACGCCTTCCTGGTCTGGGCGGCCTTCGCCTTCCTGCTGGCCTATGCCGCAGACGCCCGACTGCTGCTGGCCTTTGCCATCATTTCCCTTGCCGCCTTCCTGTCGGCGCGGGCCGGCACCTGGAGCGGCTGCTACTGGCTGCACTTCGGCGAGCGGCCGGAGAATTTCCTGCCGGCGGCGGCCCTGCTGTTCGCCGCCTCCTGGATCCCGCACCGCCGCTTTTCAGGCTTTGCCCCGATCTACAGGGTCTTCGGCCTGCTGCTGGCCCTGGTGCCGTTCCTGATCCTCGCCAACTGGGGCCGGATCAGCTACCTCGACCTCGACGCGGCGACAGTCGAGGGTCTCTACCAGCTGGCCGGCTTCGCCCTCAGCGGCGCCGCCATCTGGCTGGGGATTCGAGCCGGCGCACCGGAGATGGTCAACACCGGCAACGTCTTCTTCACGGTCTTCCTCTACACCAAGTTCTATGACTGGTGGTGGGACTGGCTGCCCAAGTACCTGTTCTTCCTGCTCATCGGCCTGACGGCGATCGTCATGCTGCTGGTGCTGAAACGGTTGCGTGACCTCGGGGAACACCGGCTGCGGGAGGTGTCGCGATGAAGACGATATCTGTCCGCAAACTGTTCGGCCTGGCCCTTGCCGTGGTGCTGGCGGCCAATATCGTGGTGCTGGCGGGTGTTGCCGCCAATCGCCGGGGGGAGCCGGAAGCGAAGGCGGCGCTGACCGAGAGGGAGCTGCGCATGCCCTACAGCCTGCACCGGGAAAACAGCGGGCTTGCCCTGCAGCTGGTCTGGAGGACCCTGGCCAGGGAAACGGATGGAGAGGGGATATATTACGAAAGCCGGTCGCCGGCCTGGCTCGATGCCGGCAAGCTGCGGGAACTGGGCTTTGCCGTCGACCGCATGCTGGCGGCGGAGCGGCAGAAAGAGGAGATCCCGCGGGAGGTGCTGGTCGTGCTCGAGCAGGACGGCCCGGCCTGGCGTGAGGCGGTCCGGAGGGCGGAGGCGGCGCTGGCCGCAGAGGAGGCGCGCTGGCGGGCCAAGAGCGACGACAGGCTGCTCAGGGAGCGCTTCGACGAGGCCGGAAAACGGCTGCAGCGGGAGCGGAGTTCGGCCTCCCGCCTCTTTGCGGTGGATGCCGGCCTGGATATAGTCCAGCTGCGCGGGAAATACGGCGACCGCTCCCGCTATCTGATCGTCCGCGGGCAGGTCAGGCCGACGCTTGCGGTCGCGGGCGGCGGCAAACGCTCGCTGCAGGGGTACATTGCCGGGCTGGCGGGCGAGGGCATCCACGTGCCGCTCGGCCGGCGCCAGATCTTCGACGCCCTGCTGCGGCAGGACAAGTCCCGGCGCGACGACTTCGCCGAACCGCGCTACCGGGTGGAACTGGCCTGGGGACGGCGGCTGGAACCGTGGATCGTCGCGGTCGAGCGCCTCTAAGAGAAGGCAGCAAGGTACATCTGTCAGCGGTGTTCGACGAATATCAGGCTGTCGGTGGCAAATCCCAGCGCCGCCGCGCGGGCGATCAGGCTGTCGCGCAGTTCCACGTCGATTTCCGGCTCCCGCGCCAGCAGCCACAGGTAGGACTTGTCCGGCCCTGAGACCAGCGCGTAGCGGTAGTGCTCGCGGTCGAGGGCGAAGATCACGTAGGAGCCGTAGAAGGGGCCGAAGAAGGAGACCTTCAGGTAGCCCAGCTCCGGCCCCTCGACGAAATAGGCCCTGCCCTCGGCCTGTTGCCACTGGCCCTTTTTCGCCGACCAGCCGCGGTTGATCACCCGCACGCCGCCGTCCTCGCGCAGGCTGTAGTCGGCGGTGACCCGGCTCAGGCCCCGCTCGAAGCTGTGGTCGAGGCGGGCGATCTCGTACCACCTTCCCAGGTAGCGTTCCAGCTGAAAACCGTCGACCGGCGTCACCCCTTTGGGGATGCCGACGCAGCCGGGCAGCAGCGAGAGCAGAAGCAGCAGCAGTCGTTTCATCGGTGTTCTCTTCCTGTCGGTTGGGGCGGCCCTGCCGCCGGGACGCGGGGGAGCGTTTCCCCCTGGGCGACGCAGACTTCGTCCTCCGTCAGCCTCTCGCAGCGGCGGTCGAGGGCGGCGTACTCCTCGGCGAATTTCTCCCGGAAGGCCGCGTAGGCCTGCTGCGAGGTCCAGCTGTCGATGGTGACGAAGACGCCGTCGTCATCGAGGTCCTGCACCAGGCGGGTGGCGAGGTAGCCTTCCGCCCGGCGGAACAGCTCCGCCCAGTCGCCTTCGGGGCCGTAGGCGCGGACGAACTCCGGCACCCTGGCGGCGGCGACGGTGAATTTCCAGACGGCGACAAATGGCATGGGCCGGCTCACTCCGTCTGCTTCAGTTTCTTGCCGGCGCTCCAGGCCCGGCCGACCTGCTCGCCGACGCCCCAGTAGCCGTTGTCGGGCATGGTCAGGGTGAAGGGCCTGATCTTTTCGATGTCGGGCTTGCCGTCGCTGAGGTAGCGCTCTTCCGAGAAGGCCTCGACGATCTCGCCGATGTAGAGGGTGTTGGAGGGCAGCCTGATCGTCTCGTGGAGCCGGCAGGCCATCGTCAGCGGGCATTCGCCTATCAGCGGCGCCCCGCGCAGGCTTCCGTAATGGACCTCGAACAGCCCCGACTTGTCGGTTGTGCCGCCGCTCACCAGGCCGCAGTAGTCGGTCTTCTCCAGCAGCGGGATGCCGGGGATGTTGACGCTGAACTCGCGCCGCTCCTCGATCCCCCGGTTGGTGAAGTGCGGTCCCAGGGCGATGCCGAGCATAGGCGGCCTGAAATTGACCCGGGTGACCCAGCCCACCGCCATGAAGTTGGCGCGGCCGTCCACCACCGCGCCGACGATGACCATCGGCATCGGGTAGACAAAAGCGTTGGTGTCGATTGCGATCTTTTCCATCAGTGTGTTCCTCCCGTATGTGGTGAACCGGTCGCGGCCTCTGCCCGGGTCCGCTGGCGTGCGGAATGCCAGGGCTTGAAGATCGAGATGAAGACGAGGATCACCAGCGCCAGCGTCTGCGCGGCGCCGAAGACCAGGTTCATCCGCTCGTTGTAGAGGTATGCCGGGTCGGCCTGGGCCTTGCCGCCGATTTCTCCGGAGATTTCCATCATCGCCGTCTCCCACGGGCCGAGGAAGAATGTGCCGAAGAGGATCGCGGCGACGGTGACGATCCACTTGCAGACCAGCCAGGGGTGCCGGAAAAACCCCCAGTGGCTGAAGGAGGAATAGAGCAGGCCGGTGAGCAGGCAGCCGAAGGCCCCCGGGACGACCACCACCGACATGTCCACATGGTGGATGCTCCGGTTGATGCCGTAGAGCACGCCGCCGTCGGCGACGCCTGCTTTCAGGAAATAGAGGAGCAGCAGGCTCACGGCCCCGCCCAGCCAGCAGGCCACCGCCAGCAGGTGGAAACCCTTGAGCCAGCGCAGCCCTCGTGCCTTCAGTTGCAGCATGTTCGCTCCTGTCTGTGGTGCCGGTGATATACGGGCCGTCTTCCCCCGGCAGTTTGGCGGTTGGTGTTGCCCCTACAACGGCTCGTCGGCCCTGATCTCCCGGACGCCGGCAAGCGGCTCCCAGGCGGCCTGCGCCGGGACGGGGCGGGCGAACCACTGTTCGCGCAGTCCCTGCGAGATCGCCAGCAATGGCCGCTCCATTGTCCGCCAGGCAACCCA
>CAYYWK010000170.1:0-6545 GCA_964475345.1 uncultured Desulfobulbus sp. | reverse complement strand
AACCAAGGCACGGCTGCTCTATCAGCCGGTCAAGGTTGCGCAGGTCAACGGCCGCGTCTACATCGAGGTCCATCGCGACGTCTATGGGAAACTTGGCGATCTGCGGCGATACAGTGAAAACCTGCTGATCTGGAAGAATCTCTTCAAGAAGGTCGACCGGGAAAAACTGCACTGGGCGGTCGAACGTCAGAACGGCCTGCCTGTGGATATTACCGGGAGATTGAAGAACGCCCCCACGCCCGCCGTCTCCTTGTCCCGGGAAAACTAGCACCGGTCCCAGGCAGGCATGGGGCGGGTTTTGATCCCTGCTGCCAGCTTGCTCCGGGACCCTGCAGCCGCGGCAAGTTCCTCCTCCGCCCTTTTCATTGCCAGGATTTTGCGATAGAATTTCCATGAAGGCCGAAGTTGTCGGTTGGTGACCGATAACTGGCGGTTGCAGCAGCCCGCGGCAGGTGCCGGCAGTCACACCAGCCGCCTTGAAAGGGGATGCGCAATGGTGCATCGCATTTTCAGCAGGAGACAGACACGCTCTCCCCCCCCGGCACGATCAGGCTGACCGGAGGTGCCGGGCACCTGCGGAATTTTTGCTGTGTGGCCGGGACACGACATGAGCAGGATGCCGCCTGGAAGCGGTCAGCCAGGAGGTGCCCTGCGTTCGTCTGTCGGTGCCGGCACGACTCATCTTCAACGATGGAGGTTCGCCATGTTTGATCTCTTGCCGTTCAAGCGTCGCAGCGGTGTGCCAAATGTCTTTTCCGAAATGGACGATATGGTCAGGCGGATGTGGTTCGGGTTCCCGTTCCACAATCTCCAGGACGATGCCGACCTCGGCTGGAGTCCGCGGCTGGATGTCAGCGAGAACGATGCCGCCCTGGAGGTTGTCGCCGATCTGCCGGGCCTGGAAAAGCAGGACATCAATGTCACCATCGAGGACGACCTGCTGGTGATCAAGGGGGAGCGAAAGGCAGAGAAGGAAGTGAAAGGGAAGAAAGTGCATACTGTTGAGCGACGGAGCGGTGCGTTCTATCGTGCCCTCAGGCTGCCGGTGGAGGTCGAGACGGACAAGATCGAGGCCGCCTTCAAGGATGGCGTGTTGACGCTCAAACTTCCCAAGAGCAAGAAAGCGAAGAAGAAGGCAGCACAGATCGAGATCAAGTAAGAATTTGCAGGGAGTTCATGCCGGGCGGCGGTCCTGAAGGGGCCGCCGCCTGTCGTTTCCTGTCGGCAGGAACCTCCGGGATGATCAACGGGCTGCCGATACGGGAACCGACCACGGAATGCCGGTCGGGAGATGATCACGGCGCATTGGGAGATGAAACGATGCAGGACGGTCCGGGCAACGGAACGCCGGGCGGGATGGCCGGCGATCTGGATGAGATGCGGGCGGCGCTGAAGGTGCTGATCCGCGAGAGAGAGGAGGAGCGAAAGGCTTTCGAGAGACAGGTCGCCGACAATGTCGACAGGTTGATAGAGCCGTTTCTGGCGCGACTGGAAAAGACCCGCCTCAACGAACAGCAGCGCTCACTGGTCGAGATCATCAGAAGCAACCTGGAAGAGCTGACCGAGCCCTTCGCAGACCGCTGCTCGTCAGGGGTCGATCTGCTGTCCCCGGCGGAAGTGCAGATCGCCAACCTCATCAAGCTCGGCAAGAGGACCAAGGAAATAGCCCAGATCCTGCGTCTTTCTCCGGGCACCATCAGCATCCACCGCAAGAATATCAGAAAGAAACTGGAACTGACCCACCGGAAGGTCAATCTCCAGACGATTCTCTCTCGCGAATAACCCGAAAATCTCCTCTCCGGTCTCCGGCGCAGCTCACTCCCGGAACGCGTCGCGCAGCAGGGTGATCTCCGCGGCATAGCCGGGGAGTTCGTTGGGGGTCTCCAGAAAAAACGGCAGGTGCCGCAATCTCTCATGGGTGATGATCCTGACGATGGCCGCAAGGCCCAGGTGCCCTTCACCGATCCGGGCATGGCGGTCCTTTCGGCTGCCGCAGGGATTGAGGCTGTCGTTGAGGTGGATGGCGCGCAGCCGTTCCAGGCCGATGACGGCGTCGAACTCGGCAAGCACCCCGTCGAGGTCGCCTGAGATGTCATAACCCGCATCATGGACGTGGCAGGTGTCGAGGCAGACCCCTATCTTTTCCTGCAGCACGATTCCGTCAATGATCTGCCGTAATTCCCTGAATGATCCGCCGATTTCACTTCCCTTGCCGGCCATGGTCTCCAGCAGCACAGTGGTTGTCTGTCGCGGTTGCAGCACGGTGTTGAGCTGGTCGACGATCAGCGCGATGCCGGCGTCCCTGCCCTGGCCGACGTGGCTGCCGGGGTGGAAATTGTAAAGGTTGCCGGGCAGCATCTCCATCCGCGCCAGATCGTCCCGCATTGTCTGAAGGGCGAAATCCTTGGTCTTGGCATCAGCCGAGCAGGGGTTGAGGGTGTACGGCGCATGGGCGAGCAGCGGACCCAGCTGGTGGACGGCTGCACATTCAAGGAAGCGGGCGAGGTCAGCGGGGTCGATGTCCTTTGCCTTGCCGCCGCGCGGGTTGCGGGTGAAAAACTGGCAGGTGCTTGCGCCGATGGCCAGCGCATCGCGGCCCATGGCCATGAATCCCTTGGCGACGGAGAGGTGGCAGCCGATGTTGAGCATGGGTGTGCTCCAGAAGGAAGAACGGTTGGAGAGCCGACGGGTAGTGTCGAGACAGAGTTATCAACAGTAAGCACCGGCTGCAGGATGTACACATAAAAATGCTCGATGCTTGGCGGCAATGCCATTCCGCCCCGGGAATGTGGGCAGCGATCATGGTATAACCAGTTGTCCTGGAAAGAGGAATCCTGTAGGTTTTGCCAATGGCAGGAAATGGTTTCCTGTTTTTTTGGCGCGATTCCCCGTGTATCAGCATGGAGCATGTCTGCACCAGAGGAGAGGTATGGCTGGAGGAATGAAGATTGGTGCCAGGAAGAGATTCCGTCGAGTCGGTTTGCGCACGGTGATGATCTGCGGCATATCGCTGGTCGGAGGCATTGCAGCTCTGTCAGCAAATGAAAAGGTGTTTGTTGACGAGCGCTTCCAGACGCTGGATCGCTGGCAACCCCTGCTGTTCCCGAATATATCGCGCCACTCGACCTATGCCGCCGACCGCTGCGACGGGGAGAGCTGCCTGCGCCTGGAAAGCGCCAACTCGGCCTCGGCGCTGGTGATGAAGGAGTCGTTCGACGTCTACCGGTATCCGCAACTTGCCTGGAGCTGGAAGGTCAGCACCGTCTACGAGAAGGGCGACAGCGCCACCAGGGAGGGGGACGACTACCCGGTCCGCCTCTATGTGATGTTCGCCTACGATCCCGACGAAGCCTCGCTGGGCCGGCAGATCCAGTACGGGCTGGCGAAGACGCTCTACGGCGAGTACCCGCCGGACAGCACCATCAGCTACATCTGGGACAACCGTGCCGGTGACGCCCCGTTCATCGTCAACGCCTATACCGAGGCGGCGCGGATGATCCCGATCGACGCCGGGCCGGAGAGGGTGAACAGCTGGCGGGAGCACCAGGTGGATATCGTCCGGGACTACACGATGGCCTTCGGCAGGAAGCCGCCTGCCAGGGCCAGCCTGGCGGTGATGATCGATTCGGACAACACCGGCGAGTCGGCAAAGGCCTGGATCCGCTTCATCAGGCTGCTTGCTCCCGAGTGACGGCAGAAAGGCAACGGACATGGCAAGGGAAAAGAAATCGTGCGAAACCTGGTATCGACCGGGGGCCTGGGAAAAAATCCCGACGGCCTTGACTTGACTGTGCAAACAGCCATGGCGATGGTACATTCAGTGCTTCACCGGAGATACCGCCGCTTTTCCCCCGCAAGCGCCACTTGCATTTTCCCTGAATGAGAGAACACATGGCATCCCCGCTGCAACTGGCACCGCACGACAGTCACAACACAACCCTGGTGGCCAATGTCCACCCGCCGGCCTGGGTCAACCCCGAGCCGGCAGGCCGCTACAACCTGGTGGTGGTCGGCGCCGGCACCGCCGGGCTGATCAGCGCCGCCGGGGCGGCAGGGCTGGGGGCGCGGGTGGCGCTGATCGAGCGGCACCTGATGGGCGGCGACTGCCTCAACGTCGGCTGCGTTCCCTCGAAGGCGGTGATCCGCGCTTCCCGGGCCATTCACGATGCCCGTCACGGCGACCTTTTCGGGGTGCGGGGCGGAGAAGGACTGGAGATCGATTTCGCTCTCGCCATGGAACGGATGCGCCGCCTGCGAGCAGGCATCAGCCGCCACGATTCGGCCAGGCGCTTCCGCGATGAACTGGGAGTCGACGTGTTCATCGGCGAGGGAAAATTTGCCGGTCCAGAATGTATCGAGGTGGAAGGCCGGCGGCTGTTCTTCGACCGGGCCGCGGTCTGCACCGGGGCAAGGGCCGCCGCCCCGCCCATCCCCGGCCTGAGCGAAGCCGGCTGCCTGACCAACGAGACGATCTTTTCCCTGGCCGAGTTGCCCCCCCGTCTGGCGGTCATCGGCGGCGGGCCGATCGGCTGCGAGATGGCCCAGGCCTTCGCCCGTTTCGGCAGCAGGGTGACCCTGGTAGAGGTCGGGGCGCATATCCTGGGCCGCGAGGATGCCGATGCCGCAGCGATCCTGCAGGAAGTCTTCGTCCGCGAGGGCATCGACCTGCAGCTGGGGGTGAGAATCGACGGCGTGGAGAGCGACGGCGGTGAAAAAATACTCCGCCTGGGGCGGGCCGGCGGGAACGTTGAAGTGCGGGTCGACGCCATCCTGGTGGCGGTCGGGCGGGCCCCCAACGTCGAAGGGCTGGAACTGGCCAGCGGCGGGATAGCCTTCGACCGCTCCGGGGTCGTGGTGAACGACCGCCTGCAGACAAGCAACCCCAGGGCCTATGCCGCCGGCGATATCTGTTCGCCCTACAAGTTCACCCACGCAGCCGACGCCCAGGCCCGGATCCTGATCGCCAATGCCCTGTTCATGGGCCGGCAGAAGTCCAGCGCCCTCTCCATCCCCTGGTGCACCTACACCGACCCGGAGATCGCCCATGTCGGCCTCTACGAGCGGGATGCAGACGAGCGGGGGATCGCGGTGGACACCCTGACCGTGCCGCTCGCCACCGTCGATCGCGCCATCCTCGACGGGGAGACCGAGGGCTTTGCCCGGGTGCACCTGCGCCGGGGCAGCGACCGCATCCTCGGAGCGACCATCGTCGCCCGCCATGCCGGCGAGATGATCGGCGAGTTTTCCCTGGCGATCACCAATGGTCTGGGGCTTTCGGCCATCGGCCGGACCATCCACCCCTACCCGACCCAGGCCGAGGCGATCAGGAAGCTGGCCGATGCCAGGAACCGCTCCCGGCTGACCCCGATGGTCAAGAAGATCCTCGGTGGCTGGCTGCGCTGGAGGCGCCGCTGATGGTCCAGCCGGCCTTCTCCGCGGATGCCGTCCGGCTGGCGGTCTTCCTGCTGCTCTTTGCCCTGCTGGCCCTGGCCGAGCACCTGCGCCCGCGCCGTCCGCTGTCGGTCTCGAAGCCGGCGCGCTGGCGGGTCAACCTCGCCATCGTCGCCATCGATACCCTGGTAGCCAGGCTGCTGCTGCCGGTTGCGCCATTTGCCCTGGCGGCATGGCTGCAGGGCCGGGGCTGGGGGCTGTTCAATGCCCTGTCGTTCTCCGGTCCGCTGGCGATTCTGGCCGGGATCCTGCTGCTCGATCTGACGATCTACAGCCAGCACCGGCTGTTTCACCGCACGCCGCTCCTGTGGCGGATCCACCGCATGCACCACACCGATCTCGACCTCGATGTCTCGAGCGGTACCCGCTTCCATCCGGTGGAGATCATCCTGTCGCTTGCGATCAAACTGGTCGCGGTGGCCATCTTCGGCATCGCGCCGCAGGCGGTGCTGCTCTTTGAGATCACCCTCAACGCCTGTGCCATGTTCAACCACGCCAACCTCGACCTGCCGCCGGCACTCGACCGCCTGCTGCGGCTGATCATCGTCAC
Organism: uncultured Desulfobulbus sp.; assembly: GCA_964475345.1. GTDB lineage: Bacteria > Desulfobacterota > Desulfobulbia > Desulfobulbales > Desulfocapsaceae > Desulfoprunum. Next base: position 544 of record CAYYWK010000170.1, on the reverse strand, counting down.
CCCGGACATGCACCGGGTGCATCACTCGGTGATCGTCCGCGAGACCGACAGCAACTTCGGCTTCAACCTGCCCTGGTGGGACCGGCTGTTCGGCAGCTACCGGGCCCAACCCCGCGACGGCCACCTCGGCATGAGCATCGGCCTCAAGGAATGGCGCAGCCAGCCGGAATTGGGGCTGTGGCTGTTGCTGCGGCTTCCCTTTATCGCGAAAATCCCCGGGAAACCATGAACTTCAAGAAAATCCTGCTGCTTGCGGCTGCGGCGGCCGCCGTTGCCCTGTTCTTTGCCCTCGATCTCGGGCGGTTTCTGACCCTGTCCGCGCTGAAGGCCAATCACCAGGCCCTGGTGGAATTCTACCGGGCCAACACCCTGCTGACGGTGGCCGCCTTCTTGACCGTCTATATCGTCCAGACCGCCCTGTCGCTGCCGGGGGCGGCGATCCTGTCGCTGGCGGCGGGGGCCTTGTTCGGCTCGGTCATGGGGACGGTCTATGCCAATATCGCCGCCACCATCGGCGCCACGCTCGCCTTCCTGGTCACCCGCT
>CAYYWK010000169.1:0-6584 GCA_964475345.1 uncultured Desulfobulbus sp. | reverse complement strand
TGAGGATTCAAATCAGGCATCGCAATCCTCCTCTTTTCTGTTGCGTCGACATCCAGTTCCGCCCCCTTTCGTACCCATGTTGATGTGTATCACACGCCATCTCAGTTTATCAATCAATCAACCGTAAACACTACAAAATCTCCTCGAAACCCACATCGCTGCGCAGGACGGAGGAGAGCCCGACCAAAAATACAGGCCGCCGCAGGGCAGCAATCAGACCATCAGGCCGGGGTCGAGACTCCGGACCATGATATACCCGCCCGGCAGCACAAGACTGTTGCCGAGCCCGACTGAATCGAGGAACACCTGGATCTCGTAGGAGCGCGAACCGGCGTTGCAGACAATGATCAAGGTCCTGTCGGCAGGCAATTCCCGATAGCGATCCCTCACCTTGTCGTAGGGAATCGACAGCCAGTTGGCGGCCCCGAATTTTTCCAAATTCGGTTGGGCCTGCTTCTCGTGCCGGACATCAAGGACGATCCAGTCCGGCCTGCTCGAGAAATCGGACATCCATTCCAGGAAATCGCGCAGGTCGACCTGCCGCATGCGGCCGTCGCAAAGGTTGTCGGCGGTGTAGGCGGCGGCATTGATCGGATCGATGGCCGGTGAAAAGGGCGGCGAGTAGGCCATCTCGATATTGCCGAAATCGTCGATGGTCATCCCGGCGCTGATTGCCACCGCCGCGGCATCGATACGCACCGACAGCGAGTCGTTCATCGGGCCGATGCCCTGAAAACCGAGGACTCTCCTGGTCCGGCGATCGAAGATCAGCTCGAGGCAGAGCAGTTCTGCGCCGGGAAAGAAGTGGGCCCGGTCGAAGGGCGTCGTCAACGAGACATCGGCGTCGTAGCCTTGGGCCCGGGCGCTCTCCAGGCTGAGGCCGGTTGCCCCGATGGCCATCTCGAAGGCCTTCATGATGAAGCTGCCGACACCGCCCCGGAAGACCGACGGGATCCCCGCCATGTTGTCGGCTGCGACCCTCCCCTCTTTGTTGGCCAGGCTTCCCAGCGGAGCGAACAGGCCGCCGCCGGTGACGAGATGGCGGATCTCGACACAGTCGCCGGCCGCGTAGATCAGCGGGTCGGAGGTCTGCATCCTCTCGTTGACGATGATGGCCCCGTTGGCGGCGACAGAGAGGCCTGCTTCCCTGGCCAATTCGGATCGTGGCCGGACACCGACGGCCATGATGACCATGTCGGCTGCGAGCGTCCGTGCCGCCGTCCGCACGCCCACCGCCTTGCCGTCCTCGACAAGGATCTCGGTTGACGCCTCTCCGAGAAATATCGAAACGTTGTGCTCGCGCAGGTGATTGGCGAGGGCTGCCGCCATCGGCCAGTCGACGATCCGCGGCAGCAGCTGGTCCATGTATTCCAGCACCGTGGTGTCGATCCCCCAGAGATCGGTCAGGGCTTCGGCCATTTCCAGGCCGATGAAGCCGCCGCCTATCACCACCACCTTGCCGACTTCACCCCTGGCAATCCGTTCCTTGATCTCGATCGCCTTGTGCAGGTCGCTGACGGTGAAGACGCCGTCCGCGTCATTGCCGGGGATGGGCAGCACAAACGGCTGGCTGCCGGTGGCGAGCATCAGGTTGTCGTACGGCAGACGGCTGCGCTCGCCGGTCGCGAGGTCTTCCACCTCCACTGTCCTGGCACGGCGATCGATGGCCAGCGCCCGGGTGGACGTCAGGGTCCTGACGCCCTTTGCCTGGGTAAAGAAGTAGCTGTCCCGCAGCATGTGAAAACTGGTGGAGCGCAGTTCCTTCTCGTCGCTGACATCGCCGGAAACATAATAGGGAATGCCGCAGCCGCCGTAAGAAATGAGACTGTCCTGGTCCACCAGGGTCACCTCGGCCTCCGGCATCACCCGCTTGACCCGGCTTGCCGCTTTCGGTCCGGCAGCGACCCCGCCGATTATCACAATACGCTTGCCCATCCCTGACCTCCGTTACACGAAATTTTGCCTATCCCCCCACGACAATAGTTGACATATGAACACTATCGACGGGGAATTACAAGGTTTTTCTGTTTTCTCGGAATCGCTCTGCTTCCAAAGGAATACCCCGGCAGTCGCCGCCACTCCCGACCACGCCCCGACAGATCCTTCAGCCGCCGGACTGGTCGCCATCGGGGTCGCCGGGCTGGCCTGCCGGCAGGTGGATGGTGAAGGTCGTCCCTTCGCCAGGTCGGCTCTTCACGCTGATTTCTCCCGCATGGGCATCGATGATGTTCCTTGTGATTGCCAGCCCCAGTCCAGTCCCCTTGCTCTTGTCGGTGAAGAAGGGCTTGAAGATCTGCAGCAGCTTTTCCTCGTCCATGCCCATCCCGGAATCCCTGATGACAATCTCCACCCGGGGTGACTGCCCGCTCGGCCGGGTGGCGACATGGAGGTCGCCGCCGTCACCCATGGACTGGATGGCGTTGAGAAGTATGTTGAGGAAGGCACGATACAGCTGTTCCACGTCCATCTCCAGGTCCGGCAGATCAGGGGCCAGGTCGGCGACAAGGCTGATCCGGTGTTCCCTGAGCATCGGCGCAAGGAAGGTGAGCACCTTGTCGATGACCGCATTGACCCGCCCTCTTTCCATGTTCATTTTCTGTGGACGTGCGAAATCCAGGAACTCCACGACGATGTTGTTCAGCCGGATCGTCTCATCGACGATGATCCGGGCGAGATGCTCGTTGCCCGGCGCCACCTTCTGGATGCGTTTTTCAAGAATCTCCGCGGTGCTGCGGACGATACCCAGGGGGCTCTTGATTTCATGGGAAACGGTTGCGACCATCTTCCCCAGATGGGCCAGCCGTTCAGCCTGGTTCAGCTTCTCCTCGAGCTTCAGGCGCTCCATCGCCTTGTTTTCCATGATCCTGCCGGCCCGGGAGACGATTGTCCGTAACACCAGAAACAGCACGGCCATGACGGCGGCGGAGACGACGATGATCCGCCCCTGCAGGTTGATGATGCTGGCGTAGTTTTTCGAGAGGTCCTTGACGATCTCGATAACCCCCATGATGACTTCGTCGTTCTCTCCGTCATCCCGGACCTGCCGAAAGGGGATATACGCCCGCAGCTGGCAGCTGATCGCCGGCGAGACCGACAGCAGGCTGAACACCGAACCGCTGTAACTGAAACGCGAATTGGCCTTTCCTTCCAAAGCCTGCCGATATTCCTGCCCTCCCTTGTCCTTCATTCCGACCAACTCACCAACGGTGGAATAGGAGATGATATTGACCCGCGAGTCGTAGATGGTCACCGAGTCGATCTGCAGGCCCTGGATCAGTCCCCGCACGATCCGGTCGAGGTTGTCGAACTGCTCCGGATTGCTGAGGGCGATGTTCCCGTAGCGGACCACCGCGGGCAGGACGAAGCGGCGGAACACCTGTTGGTTGATGTTTTCGGCGAGCAGCAGAACGTACTCCTCACTCTGCTCGAGCATGACCCGGCGGGCATGGTTGGAAATGATCCAGGAGAGGATCATCGTGAAGACCAGGATTACCGCCAGGCTGGTGAACGAAAAATACTTGACCAGTTTGAAGGTCTGCAGGCCAGTGTCCGGCTGCTGCCGGCCTCGGCGCGTGCCTCTCTCCCGCTCTTTTGCCCTAGGCTCCATGACACACCCCGCAGCGGCGGCAGGTCGAGGTATCACACGGGATGGAGGTCTTTTCCGTGAAGGCCTTCATGTATTCCTGCCAGAGAAAATCACGGGAGATGCGATGGTCGATAATATCCCAGGGAAAAACGGCGTCGGCGTCAGCTCCGCGGACGGCGAATTGTTCCGGCGTCAGTTTGCTGGCGGTCATGGCCTGCCTCCACGGGCGGCCACTGACGGTCATTTCGTAAAGGACAGCGGCCAGCCTCCGGTCCCCCCTGGCCAGCACCGCCTGCCAGAGCACCTGTTCTGGTTTATCGTGGGTTATGTGGACATTGGCCATGCCGGCAACCCCCTCGCGCAGCAGTCCCTGCTTGCGCCTGAGTTCGGCAACGGCGACTCGGGCATCCCCGCAGGTCCCGGAGGCTAGCTGCCCGCTCTGCCCGAAAGGATGGAACTGGAAGGGTGTCCAGGGTTTCGGGGCGAAGCAGTTGACCGATATGCGGATCTCGCACAGGCGCTTGCGGGCCCTGCCGATCGGATCGATGCGACCCTTGAGAGCTGCAACAAGATCGAGGAACTCCAGCAGGTCGTCATCGGTCTCGGTGGGCAGGCCGATCATCAGGTACAGCTTCAGTCTGTACAGGCCGGCCGCAGCCAGTTGCTCGGCGGCCTGCAGGATGTCATCCTCACAGAGGTTCTTGTTGATGACCCTGCGCAGCCTCTCCGAACTGCCGTCAGGAGCGATGGCAACGCTCTTCAACCCGCTGTCGTGCAGCAGCTGCAGCAGCGACGGGCTGATCCGGTCCGCCCTGAGAGAGGAGAAGGACAGGGCGCACCCCTCCTGCCCCAGCATCAGGGCGATCTGATCGAGAGTCTCGCTGCCGGCCATTTCCATGCCCAGCAGTCCAACCCGCCTGATCCCCTGATGACGGGCGGCAAGCCCAGCCATTACCGCCTCGACGTCCCACAGCCTGGGTGGTCGATAGATGAAACCGGCAGTGCAGAAACGACAGCCCCGGGAACAGCCGCGTCCCAGCTCTGTCAGAAACAATTCGGAAAACTCGGCCTCGCTGGTCAGCAACTGCGAATGGCCGGCCACCGCGCACGATTGCCGGGTCGCCTTGGCGATGGTCGCCGGCAGCTCTGCGGGCCGCTGGTATCCTGAAAAGAAGCCAGCTTGATCGTATTGCGGGCTGTACAGCGAGGGAGCATAGCAACCCTGGACGTCGCGGTTGAGCGAGTGCAGAAGTTGCCGACGCGGCGTCTTGTCTGCAATGGCTGAGGAAAGAAGAGGGATCAGCCGGGGCAGTACCGGTTCCGCTTCACCGACGACGAACAGATCGACGAACGGGGCAAGCGGCTCAGGGTTCATGAAGGCAATCACGCCACCACAGACGACAAGCGGCGAGCCGGGGAAAATCGGGGAGGGCCTCTGCTCCGCCCAGGGCTCGATGCCGGCGGAGAGGAGCATCAGCAGCAGGTGCTGGTAATCGTGCTCGAAGCTGATGGAGATAAACAGCAGGGGGAAGTGGTCGAGCGGCCTGGCCGACTCCATGGAACGCAGGGGTTCTCCAGCCACCGGCAGAAAAAAACGCTCGCAGACTATCCCTTCATCTTCGTTCAGAAGACCGTAGACAAGCTGGAAGCCGAGGCTCGACATGCCTACCTGGTAGGAATTGGGGTACAGCAGGGCCACCGGCAGACGCCCTGTCCATTTCTTCAGGTATGTCCCCCGCTCCTGTTCGAGGAGCGCTCGACGTTGCGAAAGCGGTTCTCTGGAGGCTTTGCGTCTGTCGATTCCAGCCACTCCCGCTAGTTGGCCTTTTTCCGGAGATAGGTGGGCGTTTCCAGGTAGTCTTCGTTCCAGCCGTTGTTCTTGCGCCCCCGGTCGGCATCACTGATGTTGGATACGCCGATATTTTCGAAGGTGTCGAAATTCGACCCTGGAAGCGGGGCAACACGGGGATGCCGGTTGGCCTGGGCCGGGATGGCGGTGGTCTGCACCTCGGTTTCACGAACCTGCTTCTTCTTGACCAGATCGTCCACCTGGGCAATCGCCTCTTTCTTTTTCAGGACGTCGCCAATCCCGGTGGCAATGACCGTCACCTGCAGGGCGTCCCCCAGGGAATCGTCGTAGAGGGCGCCGACCACGATCTTGGCATCCTCATCAACCTTCTCCTGGATCAACGCCGATGCCTCCATGAACTCCGCCAGCGTGAAACTCTCCTCCGACGCCGAGATGTTGACGATCAAGCCGCGGGCGCCGTCGATGCCGATGTCTTCGAGCAGCTGATTATCGATTGCCCGTTTGGCCGCCTCCAGCGCCCGGCTCTCCCCGACCGCCCTGCCGGACCCCATCACCGCCGGCCCGACTTCGCGCATGACCGTGCGCAGGTCGGCGAAATCAGCGTTGATCAAGCCCGGCATATTGATCAAGTCGGTTATGCCCTTGACTGCCTGGAGCAGCACCGTGTCCGCCATGCTCAGCATGTCCGAGAGCTTGCTGGTCTTCTGCATCAGCGACAGCAGCCGGTCGTTGGGGACGGTGATGATCGTGTCGGCATACTTCTGCAATTCGTTCCACCCCTGCTCGGCGTTGCTGGCACGGTGCTTTCCCTCGAAACTGAAGGGCTTGGTCACCACCGCCACCGTCAGCGCGCCAAGTTCCTTGCTGGCCCTGGCGACCACCGGTGCGGCACCTGTTCCGGTACCGCCGCCCAGACCGGCGGTGACGAAGACCATATCGCTGCCCTTCAGGGCAGACTTGAGATCCTCGAGGGATTCGAGGGCCGCCTGGGCCCCGGTCTCGGGATCCGCGCCGGCGCCGAGTCCCTTGGTTATCCCCGGGCCGATCTGGAGACAGATATCCGCCTTGGACTGGTTCAAGGCCTGCTTGTCGGTGTTGGCAGCTATGAACTCAACTCCCTGCAGCCGATTGGTGACCATGGTGTTGATGGCGTTGCCGCCGCCACCGCCCACGCCGATCACCTTGATG
>CAYYWK010000168.1:0-6597 GCA_964475345.1 uncultured Desulfobulbus sp. | reverse complement strand
CTTCGCCATTGGATGTTCGGGCGATGGCAACGACGGTTAAGGCATTGCTGCTGATCCAGGAAAAATACAACCGTGGTCTCAAGGTGCAATTTTTAATCAACCGGATCACGCCACGCACAACCCTTGCCGGCGAGATCAGGGGCACACTGTCAAGATTCTATCCTTTTCCGGTTATGGAGACCATGCTCCACAATCGTGAGGTGTACAAACAAAGCCTTATCAAAGGGCAATCAGTCCTGAGTTTTGATCGGACAAGTCCAGCCGTAAAGGAATTTGGAGACCTGCTGATGGAGGTGCGGCGGATTGTACGAATTGACTGAAGCGGATTGTACGAATTGACTGAAATGGGTTGTAATATATAATACGGTATAAGGTATATAATATTATGTCAGGTAAAAAAGGAAGTATGGCGAATTTGGATAATATCGGCAATATTGTCAACCGAGAAATACAGCAAATACAAACAGTAAAAACTGGTAGACCCAAGCTGAACCCTTATCCGGCAGAAAAGAAAATCACGATGCTGATACCGGCTGATGTGCATCGACAACTTCGTCTTGCCTCTGCGGACACCGGGAAGCCGATGACGGAGATTGCTGTCGAGGCGTTGAAGAAGTTTCTGAAATCCTACGAGGGGAAATGAGGTTTTCTGCCTGTCCGAGGTGATACCCGGGAGTTGATAGGTCCTTCCGCATGACGCTCCGGATCAGTGATCGAGCGTTGAGGGAGGATGCACCTGCTGCTGGCACCAACGTCGGCGCAAAGGGCAGGTCAGGCAGCGTTGCCGGTTGCTGTGTGCCTCATCGTCACCCGAGTCGTCCCTCGATCCTGAAGCGCTGTTCGATGTATCTGGAAAATCTGGCAGCAGCCCAGGTCATCAGGAAATAGAGGATGCCGATGGCAAGGTACACTTCGAAGGCTCTGAAGGTTCTTGTGTAGATGAGTTGACCAACCCGTGTCAGCTCGGTGATGGCAAGTACCGACACAAGCGAGGTGTCCTTCAGGAGAGCGGAGAAGGAGTTGACAAGCGGCGGGATGGCCACAGTCAGCGCCTGCGGCAGAATCACGAACAGCATCGCCTGCAACCAGTTCATGCCCAGGGCATAGGCGGCATCCTGCTGTTCTTTCTCCACCGAAACCAGCGACCCGCGGACAATCTCCGAGATGTAGGCCCCGCCATTGAGGCCCAGGCCGATATAGGCTGCAGTCGTGCTGCCCATGGTGATGCCTATTGTCGGCAGGCCGTAGTAAATGAAGAAGAGCTGGGTCAGCAGCGGGGTGCCGCGGAAGATCTCGACATACGGGGCACAGAAGAGCGACATTTTCGCCGAGGAAGACCTGGCGATGCCGACCATGGTGCCGACAGCCACTGCCAGCATGAAAGAGCCGCAGGCTATTTTCAAGGTGACCAGGGTGCCTTCACGGAGTATCGGGAAGGCACCTCGCAGGATGTCGAACTGGAAATCGAACATGGGCTGAGAAATTCAGCTACTCGACTTTGAGCCACTTGTCGTAAATGGCCTGGTAGGTTCCGTTGGCTTTGATCCTGGCCAGAGCCTCGTTGATCTTGGCGGTCAGTGCGTCAGCGCCTTTCGGCAGTACGGCGACTATTTCAGCCTGTGCCAAGGGTTCACCGACGATTTTGAAAGACGGATCGGCCTTCATCTGGTTGACGGCATAGGCATAGCCGACCAGCACGGCATCGATGCGGCCGACCTTGAGGTCAGTGAAGGCTTCGGGATTGTAATTATATTTCCTGATTTCCTTGAACAGGTCCTTCATCGAGTCGGCGAGCTGTTCGCTGCCGGAACCAAGCTGTACCCCGACGGTTTTGCCGTTCAGTCCATCCTTGCCGGTTATGCCGCTTTCGTCTTTCCTGACGACGATGACATCGGGGAGGGTATAATAGACGTCGCTGAAGTTGGTGTTTTCGCCGCGGGCCTCAGACTTTGACATGCAGGTGATAAGGGTGTCGTAGTCACCTTTTTTCAGCCCGGCAAGCAGGCCCTGCCATTCGGCGTCGACCAGTTTGACTTCAACCCCGAGTTCTTTCGCGACAGCCCGGGCCAGGTCGACATCGAATCCCTCGAATTCGCCGGTCTTTTCATTCTTAGACTCGAAAGGCGGATACTGGGCACAGAATCCCACGACCAGTTCACCCTTATCGGTAATTTTGGACAGCGAAGTATCGGCTCTGGCAAGACCGAAGAGGGCGAACGTGAGGGTGAGTGTCAGAATTCCAATCCATCCGGAAACATACGTTAATCTGTGCATATCCATCTCCTTGTCAACTATTGTCGGTGGGTTCCAGTTCCTCGGCGACCCCTTGGAACTGGACAAAAATGCCGGCATCGGCAAGCATTGTTGAGAAGATCTCCATGAATACTCCCCTGCCTGCTTCCATCTTCAGACGCTCCCGTTGTCTTTCGATATTACCGTGGTGGCTGATCTCGCCGCCGCAAAACCCCGTACAAGTTCTGTTGATTCCGCAGTTCGGGCTGCCGTCCATGCCTATGACGGCAGTAATGCGATAGCCTGCCTCGACGAAGGCGGTGATCTGGTCGAGAGACGGGGAGAGGATATCCCGGCAGTATTGGCGGAAGTGTCGATGGTCATACTGTTCCCGGGTCATCCCCCAACGGTTGAGACCAAGGAAACCGCTCTCTGGACAGGGCAGCTGGATGAGGCCGGTGCCGTTGTCAATGCTGTCCCCCAGCACATCAAGGTAGACACCGCGACAGCGGGCAAGGGGAAAAACCTTGGCATTGGCATTCAGCAGGCAATGGCAGACAATCAGAATGGTTTTGCTGCGGTGCATCTTTATCTCCACTCGAGGCGACAGCTATTGTGGGAAAGCAATTAGCATGAATGATGACGATATGTCCAATTGTCAGTTTCGATGAATTGTGATGGACCGATTGGAATCAAGCGGAGAAAAGAAGAGGAGTCGCAATATAGGTGGGATTTTTTCAGCGATCGACGAATTCTCGAGGCGATCTGAAGTGAAAAATCGGCAGAACATATGGAATACGCGTTAAAGATATAATTTACCGATTTGTCAAATGGCGAACGGTCCATTAAGAACGATAGAATGCTTTTCATGCCAGCAGAGCAGCAACTCCTGCATTGCCGGTTATCCTGCTTTCAGTTCGGACCGTTCATGAATATCCTCCATGTCATCAGCCAGCATCCGGCAAGCACCGGCAGCGGCATCTACCTGCAGAATCTGCTCCGCCAGGCCTTTGCCGCAGGTCATCGCAATCTTCTGGTGGCCGGGGTTGCCAGTGGCGGCATCCCGTCTCTCGACGGGATCGATGAATCCTGCTGTCGTTTCGTGACTTTTGACGGCGGGGATCTCGATTTCGTCATACCTGGGATGAGTGATGTCATGCCCTATGCCAGTTCGTGCTTCAGCGGGCTGAGCAGTGACGAGATCCTCAGGTATGAAGCGGTGTTCGCAGAAAAAATCGGTGGGCTGGCGGACAACTTTGCCATCGATATCATCCACAGTCATCATCTCTGGCTGGCCAGTGCCGTTGCAAGAAAGACACTGCCGGAGGTGCCGATGGTGACGTCCTGTCATTCGACAGATTTGAGGCAGTTAGTCAATTGCCGGCATCTGCAGGGCAAAGTTCTCGATGGGTGCCGCTCGATCGACCGTGTCCTTGCTCTCAGCTCAGGACAGGCGGATCAGATCGCCAGCCTTTATGGGTTTGAACACGATCGGATCGATATCATCGGTTCCGGTTTTGACGAACGTCTTTTCACGTTCAGCGAAAAGAACCACAGTGGTCCGGTGCAGCTGCTGTATGCGGGAAAACTCAGTTATGCCAAGGGAGTCGATTGGCTGCTGCGGGTATGCGCCGGTTTTTCGGCAGACGCTGTGCATCTGCACCTGGTCGGGGCAGGCTTCGGAGATGAAGAAAGACATTGCCTGGAACTGGCAGGTCAGCTGGGGGAGAGGGTGACGGTCCACGGGGTGCTCAGCCAGATCCAGTTGGCTGCGCTGATGCGGATATGCCATGTCTGTATTCTTCCATCGTTCTATGAGGGACTGCCGCTGGTCCTGCTCGAGGCGCTGGCTTCCGGTTGCAGGATTGTAACTACAGCCCTGCCGGGGTGCCGCGAACTGCTGGAGGGCGCTCCAGCGGATCTGGTTGCGTTTGTCGATCTGCCGGCAATGTCGGCCATCGATCGGCCGGACCCAGGTGATTGGGACATGCTCGACGCGCTGCTCGGAGATGCTCTCCGGAACGTGGTGGGCAGGGTTGCGGAAAATCCCGCTCCGTCATTGCCGGAGATAACGGCTATTACTGGAAGGGCGAAATGGGATCTGGTTTTCAGCAGGATTGAAAAAGCGTACACCCGGGCGATTCAGGGCCGCTCAAGCTGACGGCGACTGCGGCAATATCATCGTGCATCTTGAAGCGGGGATACCGGCGACATTGGGGGTCCGTCTCCTGAGCGGCACGGACATGGTCCCGGAGACCGGCCAGCCCGCCGCGGCGGTAGATGTCCGCGAAGTGATGCCAGTCGGTGGGACGTGCCGGATCGGCCTTGGGCAGCATCAGTCCGTCGGTGAACAGCAAAATGTCGGTGACCCCGGCAAGGCCGTGTCTGCCGTGGCGGAAGAAATCCATTGCCTCTGGTTCCCCGTTCAGCACGCCATAGCTCCTGTTCATCTGCAGCCGTACGTCGGCGATCTGCGCGGCAAGCAGGGCGTGGATGGCCCCGCCGGTGTCGGTTGATTGACGCCAGAGTTCCAGGGTCTCACTGTCGATATCCAGTTCCGGAGAAAGCAGGGTGTGCCCGCCGTCGCTATGCAGCAGCATGATCATGCAGTCGCCAGTGTGGCAGTATTCAAAGGATGAATGGTGCAGACGGATAACCGCCAGACTGGTCGACCACAAGTGCAGCCGCTGGTCCTGCGGGATTTGCTCATATCCCTGGGCGGCCCGGATGCGGTGGTTGGCTTCCTCGGCGGCCTGCGTCAGTGAACCGGCATGGTGACGGAAGGTTTCCGCAGCGATACCGGCGGCCTGGAGTCCGCCGGGAAGACCGCTTCGGGAGGGATTTTCCGTGAGACTGGTTGCCCCGTCAAAGACTCCGCAGAGGGTGTTCCCATGGAGCAGGACATCCTCGTTGCACGTTCCACTGCCTTGCTCGTGGAGGGTCGTCACACTGCACGACACTGCCGATGTGGCTGGAAATCCGGTGGAGTATTGATCGGTTGAAAGAAACATGTCAGTCCTGTAAGTGAGTCAACATGTGCAGCATCATAATCTTGATCAGACGGGAGGACAAATTGCTTGTTTCTATCGGCAGCCGCAAATGCATCGACAGAACGTATGGCAGAGAAGGCAATCCCTGTGGACATCATGAACCTGGATTCCTCATCGTCGCCTGATGCAGCAGAAACCTCTTCATATATGATTGAAATTGTATGTAATCATGATTTCCACGGTTGGCGCGACTACTGCCTTCGGCATCCGTCCGGGCAATACAGTCACCTACAGGAGTGGACGAATTCCCTGGCTGACGTGTATAATCTTCCGGCATTTTTCTTGATCGCCCGCCAAACCGGAGCATTGGCACCTCCCATTGGCATCCTTCCGCTGACCCATTTCGCTCCTCCGGATGCCCCGGCTCGGCTGATCTCCCTGCCCTATACCGATGGGGCCGGAATACTTGCCGACAGCCTGGCAGCGGGAAATCGGCTGCTCGCTGCAGGCCTTGCCCTGGCCGAATCGGTCGGTGCCCTTCACCTGGAACTGAGGCAATATGCCGAGATGATGTTCGATCCCGCGAAGGTTGTTTCCGCCTGGGTTCATCAGGCCCACTCCTTCAAGGTCGGGCTGCAGCGGCCACTGCCGGCTTCTACAGCTGCGCTGTGGGACGATCTGCCGGCGAAAGTCCGGAACCAGGTCCGCAAGGCCTGGCGCTGCCGTTGTGTCGGAAGGGTCGGCGGCAGCGAACTGCTGGAGGATTTCTACGCCGTTTTCTCCGAAAACATGCGGGACCTCGGCTCACCCACCCATCCACCCGAGCTGTTTGACCGGCTCATGGCTGAATACGGGCCAGGCGCACGCTGCCTGGTGGTCTACGCCCAGGACACCCCGGTGGCTGCTTCGCTGGTTTTCGCTCTGGGTGACACGCTGTGCAACCCCTGGGCCGCCTCGTTGCGGAGGTTTCGCCCCTGGTGCGCGAACATGCTGCTCTACTGGCTGATGCTCTGCCACGGGGTGCGATGGGGCTGCACCCGCTTCGATTTCGGACGTTCCTCTCCCGGGACTGCGACCTGCAGATTTAAACTGCAGTGGGGGGCGAGGATGGTACCGCTCACCTGGCATGTGTTTTCTCGACCGCCGCATCAGTGGCATCCCTCTGAAGAGACGCTGGTCTTCGAATCATGGAAAAATCTTGATCTGGCTCCCTCACGCCTTCAGGGGCCTGCCATCCGTCGCTGGATCAGTCAGTGAGGTGCGATGATGCTGCTCTATAAATCGGCTGAATGCACTGTCGCCCTGCCAATACCGCTCTTCCTGGTCATTGAGGATGTCGGCTGGTGGGATGGGGCGGACGGTTCAGCGGTCGGGC
>CAYYWK010000167.1:0-6600 GCA_964475345.1 uncultured Desulfobulbus sp. | reverse complement strand
GAGCTCCGGAAAAATCCTTCACGACAGCCCTGTTCGGTTTATAGAACCGGAAAAGTCCATGTATTCTCTGTCGCGCAACTTCTTCTCTGCCCTGTTCATGTATTCCTATCACAGAGCAGGCATTGCCAGAGAGCGCCGGATCCTCTATGCCGCGGTCAACCAGTGCCTGCGCGGGATGGTTACAGGTTGTGACAACATCCTCGACGATGAGTATAAAAAAACACTGGAAACGGACCTGCCCCAGCAGGCCCGGCGTTTTCGTTCAATCCTCGATATCATGGTCTCGGATCGCATCCTCACGGAAATTCTGCTTGAATACTGCCTTGTCAACGACCAACCGTTGGACAGGCTCGTGCAGGCGGGCAGGACCTCGCTCCATTCACTGCTGAAGAGCGGGGCGCAGGAGGCATCCGAGGAAGGCGGGGTCGCCGCAAGACTCCTGCCGGATGATATCCTCACACAGATCCATCACTATAAAACGGGTGTGCTGTTCCAGAGTCCCTGGGCCATTCCCGCTGTTTTTGAGGTTGACATCAACCCGGCAGCCGAGTCCGTTCGGGAGGCGCTCTACAGTATCGGCATGGGCTGCCAGATCCTTGATGATATGGTTGATGTCGTATCCGATCTGCGGGAAACCCGTCACAATTACGTCCTCTCTGTCATCTCCCATGAGGAACCTCCGGATGTATGGAACCGCCTGGTATCCCAGGCGGGCTCGACCGTTTCACCGGATGGTTTGTACGCTGAGCACCCAGAACTCCACGCCAGGGTGAAGGCCAAGGCCATGGAGTTTCTCGAGGGCGGCCTGCAGAGACTTTTCTCCTCGGACCACCTCTTCCTCGTAGACCCGGCTGTTGCCTTTATTGCCGGTCGCATCGGCGTCCACCTTGGCCAGGATTGACCAGCGAACATGCGCCTTCGGTTTATTCTCAAGCTTTCCTGTTTGCATCTCATCCGTTCCTGGCGGGCAACGGCCGTCCTTTCGCTCATGGTGAGTTCGGCGGTGGCCGCACTTGTGTTTCTGGCGTCTCTCGCCATTGGCACCAATGATGCGATGATTCGAAATTCCATTGGCCTTTTTTCCGGCCATATCTTCGGCAGCAATATTCCGGCCCGAAGCGACACAGGGCTTCTGGCAGTGCAGGGCGTCGAGCATGTTCTGGTTCGCCGGCAGCAGCGATTCCTGCTGTGGACAAAGGATGTCTTCGAGCCGGTCCTGCTCATGGCGGTCAATCCAGAGCAAGAACAGCAGAGCACCGCCCTGTGGAAAAAGACGCTTGCCGGTCGCTACCTCCATCCGGGTGAGGATGCAATGTATCTGAATCAGGAAACGGCAGCCAGACTTAACCTTGCTGTCGGCAAAGAGGTGCATCTTGGAACGGCACCGGGTGTTGCCTTGAAGACGATGAAGGTTGTCGGCATCTACAGGACGGGCATCTCGCAACTCGACCAAGGACTGGCATTCTGCCCGGACGAAGCCTTCCCTTTCCCCGAAGGCCTCGTTACAACCGCTTCTTTTCTTAAGGAGGGAAGTTCAACCGATGAAATCGGGCAGCACTACAGAAGGCTCATCCCCTCAGGGATTTTCCGGGCCTGGCCGGAATTCATGCCCGATCTCAAGCAACTGATCGATCTGAATTTTGTCTGCATGGCGATTGTCATGACCCTTGTCTTCTTTCTCGTTTCTGTCGGCATTTCATGTACTTTCCTGATTTTCACCCTGAAAAACCTGCGGGAACACGGGATAATGAAAACCATGGGAGTGATGCCGGCCGATTCAACCCTGTTTATTCTCTGTCAGGTTGGCATACTCACTGTTTGCGCTGCAATCGTCGGCGTGGTTGCAGGTGCTTCAGCAGTTCTCATCTTCGCCCGGGTCGGGATCGATCTCACCAGCCTTACCTCGCATAACCAGTATTTTGTCGTTTCGGGGATCATTTACCCGCGTCTCACCATGATCTCTCTTTTACCCCCGCCGATTTTCGCCATCGTCTTTGGGTTTGCGGCAGCATTCTGGCCCTCACTGTATATCGTCCGGAAAAGCCCGGCCGATATCCTCAGGACGGTGTAGAACATGATCGAGATGCTGAATGTTTCAAAAAAATATACATCGGGCCGTGGTCACACGACTGCGCTTTCCGACATATCGCTGCATTTCGAGAAGGGACGGAGTTCCGTGCTTGCCGGCAAATCAGGGTCGGGGAAAACGACCCTGTTGAACTGCATAGGCTCCCTGGAAAGACCGGACAGTGGCAAGATACTTTGTAATGGTCAGGATATTCTGGCATTGAGCCAGCGGCAGCGCGCACTCTTCCAGCGCCGGGAGATCGGTTTTGTCTTTCAGGCCGCCAACCTGCTGCCCTGGTTGACAGTGGCCGAGAACCTGCAGTTTCCTCTCGAGATGAACGGCATCCGCGGCAGAGAACAGAAACGAAGAATTGCCGACCTGCTGGCAACATTTGGTCTTGCTGGATATGATTCGGCTATGCCGGGTGAACTTTCAGGCGGAGAGGCCCAGAGAGTCGCTTTTGCCAGGGCCATTGCCCATAAACCTGCATTGCTGCTGGCCGACGAGCCCACTGCAAGCCTGGATTCGGTTACGGGACAGGTGCTTATCCAACTGATGCTGTCTCTCTGCGCCGACCTCCACGCCACCCTGATAATAGCCACTCATGACAACGAAGTTATTGAAATGACAGACCGAAAAATTTACCTCAAAGATGGACATCTGGAGACCAGGATATGAACATCAAGCTCTCACTCACCACGGCACTGCTCCTTCTTCTGCTTGCAACCACCGGCTGCGCTTATCGCCACTATCTCGGCCTGCATGGCCCGTCAATCGCTGCCTCGCCGGACATCCATCTCGATGCACGAAGTGACGGGCAGTGCCTCGAATGCCACAATCCTGATACGCCCACAGATGCCCCGCCGACAAATCATCCGGGCTTTACGGGGTGCCTCACCTGTCATGGGGGTGAGGCCACCGCGAAATGAAGAGGAAGTGCGTCTCTTCCTGTTGGTATTTACCCATCGTTCTGAAGACAGGAACCTGTATCAGGGCATGACCAGCAGATAGAGTATGGGAATGAAAAAACCTATGCCGGTAAGGATGAGCCCCCGCCGCCTGGATGTCCCCCGGATCATCAGCATCCCGGTTAGAGCGACGATAAGCAGGGCAACTGCGTAAAGGTCCGCGAGCCATGTCCAGAGGCCCTTGGCTTTGTTGAGATGCAGATAATTTGCCTCGAAAAGCAGTGGTCGACGCTCAACCCTTTCCTGTTGCACCTGCCCGGTGTCCAGGTTTACATCAAGGGTATTGCCTTCGACAAAGATCCGGATGACCCGCGGGGAAAGCATCGCAACATTTTTCAATGGTGCGCTCTCCCCCACTGCCTGTAGTACCTGATCGACATAGGTCGCATCCGGCTGCCGATCCCTTTGCAGGGAAGGCCCCTCCACAACGGATTTCTCAATGGTGTAGCTTGGGTTGAACCCATGTGAGGTGTGGTTGACCACCACCCCGCTGATGGCGTAGATGATGGTCAGACCTATGCACAGGTACCCAATATCCCTGTGCAGGATATGATTGAGCCGACGCCAATGCATGGGTATTTACTGGATCACTGCGCCCAAGCCCCGGATACGCAGAAAATTCACCGGTCCGGTGATGCTTGCAGGGTCGAAAGTGCCTCCCGATTCCATGGCCTGGTGCCTGGCCAGTTCCACTGCCTCTTCCTGGGAGAGTTTCAACTCTTCGGCAATGCCTTCCACCCTGGCGGTTCTCCCCTTGGCTTCCATTGGAAAAACGATCTCTCCATCGACAACTTTTACCTGAATCTTCTCGAACGGGACATCGCTTGCAACATCCATCCAACATCCTCGGGCGGCGCAGACATTGATGACCATGCCTTCTATGAGTACCCGTTTGCCGGCATAGTTTTCTGCATGCTTATTGATTTCTGAAACCTTGGTCACCTCTGTAAGCGTCAGGGGTTCTCCGAGTTTGATTTCTCCGGCAGGCACATGACCGGGATATGAGAGAAGCAGAACTATCGCGAAGAGTATTCTTTTCATGGTGTGACCTCTGTTGGTTGAATGACCCACTTTTACGATCGACGATTCTGTTTCTACGATACTCATTCTCAACAGCTCTGCAATCCTGTTTCAGCCTCATCTGATATTTTCTCGCGCTATGGAAGTGGTCACGGAATGTTTGAACAGGCCAACGAGCAAAAAAGTCCATCAACAAGGGGCAAAAAAAGAACGCGGTCTGGAATGAAGGACGTCTCTTCCTGTAACAGCGGCAACCGTGATTTCCAAAAAAATGACCGGCATCCACCTTCTTTCTGAAACTCGTATGAAACTGCGGCGCCCAATTGACGTGGTTCTGGAGATCAGCCGCGAACAGGGACGTCGAAGATGGGTTCTTCAGACAAGGCCTGCGCGGGACCGAGAACCGTGAGCTGCCACTTTACGCCTGCACCATTGCCCGATGCTTGCGACGTGCTCACTCCGTCCGCAGGCAGAGGCAGGGTCAGGCTCAGACCCAAGTCCTTGGGTATGGTCGTGGAGGTCACCGTCCAGGACATTTCCCACAATGTCTTGGTCTCCATGCGCTGATTCTTCCCGGTGTTGACGATGGCGACGTTCAGGCAGCGCAGATCGCATCGGATATCGCCCGAAGGCGTGAAGTTCCGGCCAGGAAACAGGCTGACTGGAAGGGGTTGAACCAATGCGCCGGGGCCTGCTATTTCAAGACGCCAGTGACCAAAACGCAGTAGCCGGAGCACGCCGCGCAGACCGCCGTATCCCAGGAACGCTCCGATGGCAAAGAAGGGAAAAGCTATCATCTAGACAAGCCAAGTCGCCCTCTCCGCTCGCCACATCAGGGAGACGTAAGCCCCATGAAGGCGACCGTGATGAACGAAACGAGCGTAAAGGTCCCAGCCCAGGTCGACGACTGTGACTTGATCTGCATGTATCCTCCGGAGATTGCCTCGCAAGTGGGGGGAATTATCGATGAGTCTGTCAGCATCAAAAAAGGCCCCCCAATGAAACGTAGACTGCGGGACGGGCGATTATTTCAGGAGCATGCTGCCATCTAACGTTTCCCGGACTTTGGCTGCAAGATCCTTCCTGGAGAAAGGTTTCTGCAAGAAGCTGATTCCCTTATCAAGGACACCATGGTGGGCAATGACATTGGCGGTGTACCCGGACATGAACAGACACTTGAGGCCAGGGTGCAGAACAAGCAGGTTTCCCGCAAGGTCACGGCCATTCATTTCCGGCATGACCACATCGGTCATGAGCAAGTTGATGGCACTCGAGTAATTTTCAGCAAGACGGAGGGCCTCCTTTGGAGTGCTGGCCGGCAGAACCGTATATCCAAGGCGATTCAGCATCTCCGTCGTCATGGCGAGAATCATTGGCTCGTCTTCCACCAGCAGAATTGTCTCACGCCCCGTCGCGGCTGGTGGTACGACTCTGGCTGTCATTGCATGATCGACTTCGGATGTATACGTGGGGAGGTATATCTTAAATGACGTCCCCTGTCCCGGTTCACTGTAAACATTTATGAAGCCGTTGTTCTGTTTGACGATACCGTAGACCATCGCCAGCCCCAGTCCTGTGCCCTTCCCCATCTCCTTGGTGGTGAAAAAGGGCTCGAAGAGGTGCATACGCGTTTCGGAGTCCATGCCACAACCGTTGTCACTGACAACCAGCATGACATAGTCGCCAGGCTGGCTCTCCGCCTGAATTGCGCAATAGTGATCAGCAAGGAAGATATTGCCCGTGTCAATGGTGATTTTGCCGTTTCCGCCAATGGCATCCCGGGAATTGACGCACAGATTTGCCAGGATCTGGTCAACTTGTGATGGATCGATTTTGACAGGCTTCAGTTCCCTGCCCGGCACCCACGCAAGATCGATATCTTCGCCGATGAGACGCCTCAACATTTTAAGCATTCCCTGCACAGTATCGTTCAGGTCCAGCACCTTGGGCATGACGGTTTGTTTGCGGGCAAAGGCGAGCAGCTGCCGCGTCAACTCTGCCGAACGTTCTGCAGCCTGATGAATGCCGTGCAGTGCCGAATGCAGTGGGTCGGTCTCGTCGATCTCCGCCAGGACCATTTCAGAGTATCCCAGAATGACCCCAAGCATATTATTGAAATCGTGGGCCACCCCGCCAGCCAGTCGGCCCACCGACTCCATTTTCTGGGCCTGGATGAGCTGGTTCTGCATTTTTTCCTGCTCAGCCTCATATCGCTTGTATTCGGAAATATCCCTGAATTCAGTCGATCTGACAATTTTCCCTTTATAGGGAATATTTCTCGCCTCCAGTCGTAGAGGATATTCTTCGCCGTTCTTCCTGACCCCCATAACCTCGTAAGGTTTCTCATGGTTGGCCTGTATCTTGCTCCGCACCATTTCCCGGAAGCTCGGCGCTATCAGCAACAGGCCATTCATCCCGACAAGTTCCTGTTGGGAATATCCGGTTATTTCAGATAATCCGAGATTGCAGGCCAATATCAAGCCCTGATCGTGAATGGCAATGCCGCCAAAACTTGCATTATGCAGTGCCTTGAATCGCTCCTCG
>CAYYWK010000166.1:0-6603 GCA_964475345.1 uncultured Desulfobulbus sp. | reverse complement strand
GCCAGCTCGGCGGGCAGGCAGGCTTCGCCGCGCTGCTGCAGGGCGTTGGCGGCGGTCAGCAGGCCGCCGAGTTCCTCGAAGGACTGCTCGAAGAAGGTGACGTTGTTCTGGATGTACTGCATCGGCGTGTTGATCTCGTGGGCGATGCCTGCCGCCAGCTGGCCGATGGCCTCCAGTTTCTGGGCCTGCAGGAGCCTGCGCTGGAGCAGGGCCATTTCGGTGATATCACGGGTGATGGTGACGAAATGGGTCAGCCTGCCCTCTTCGTTGCGCACCGGTGAGACGGTGGCGTCGACCTCGAAGACCTCGCCGTTCTTTTTCCTGTTCCGCAACCTGCCGCTCCAGGCCTGGCCCTGGGCCGTCCGGGCGAGCATTTCCCGGTAGATGTCCCCGTCCAGTTCCTCGCTGCCGAAAATGACCGGTGTCCTGCCGAGCACTTCCTCCCTGCTGTAGCCGCTGTTGTTCTGGAGGGCGGCGTTGACGTACCGGATGATCTCGTCGGTGCCGGTGACGATGACTGACTCCCCGATCTGTTCGACGACGGTGGCCAGCAGGTGGATCTCTTCCTGGGTCTCCCTCTCGTGGGTGATGTCGATGATCGTGACGACGCGGGCAACGCCTTCGAGCAGGCTGATCTCCGTCGATGAGCAGCGGAAGTATACTGAAGTGTCCTGATCAGGTATCGGGATGGCAATGGTGCCACCGCCACTATTCTCGCCGATTCTGGAGGTCAGGATATCGGCGAATCCCTGGTCGTCAACTGCCAGCGGGCCGGCCCACCTGGCCACCATCTCCCGGCAGGTCTGGTTGCAGGTGGCGATCCGGCCGGCGGCATCGACGGTCAGGAGGCCCACCGGCATGATCTCGAAGAGCGTCTCGATGAATTCCTTCTGGCGGGCAATCTGGTCGAAGGCCTGGCGCAGCTTGGAGATATCCTTGGCGCCGGCGACGACTCCGCTGACCTCCCCCCGGTCGTTGCGCAGCGGACTGATGTTGAACGACATGGTCAGCCGGCTGCCGGAGGCGTCCCGGTAATCGAGCTCGATATTGCGCAGTTCAGGGGCGTTGCCGAAAAGACCTCGATGTTCGGGGCTGTAGAAGGAGAAGATGGGCAGCAGCTTGTCTGGCGGGGTGTGGAACAGATTGGTCACCGGCTGGCCGATCAGCAATTCCTCGCTGCAGCCGAGCAGTTCACAGGTAGCCTGGTTGACACGGACGACGGTGAGCTCGTTGTTGACGACGATCATCGTGTCGAGGAAACTGCGAATGATTTCATCCGATTCTCGTCTGGCTGCAGCCAGCTGTTCGGTGGCCTCCATGCGGCGAGTGATGTCCATGCGGATGCCGAAGGCAAACAGCGGTGTGCCGTCACTGTCCTTTTTCAGCACCTGGCCGGCGTCGAAAACCCATTGCCATCGCCCGTTCTTGTGACGGATCCGGTGTTCGCTGGTAAACAGCGGTGTTTCGCCGGCGAGGTGCCTGCGCATGGCATCCCGGGCCTTGCCGACGTCGTCCGGGTGGATGAGAGCCTCCCAGGCCGAGTTGGTGAAGGGGATATCTCCCTGCTGGTAGCCGCCGATCTCCAGGCTCCGCTCGCTCGGCACATATTCTCCGCTGGCGATGTTCCATTTCCAGGTGCCAAGCCCGGCACCATCCAGGATCAGCTGCAGTTCCCTGTTCTTGTCGGCGACGATTCTCTCGCGTTTGGCCGACTCGCTGAGGGAGGTCTGGAGGACCAGGTTGCGCGAACTGGCGCGCAGCAGGAAGGTTGCCACCAGAAAGACCGCCAGAGAGAGCAGTCCCAGGGTCCCCATGATGAGGATCTGGTGAGTGATCCCGCTATCGCTGCCGGCGAGTTCTTCGAGGATGAACAGCCGCATCTCGTAGTCAGCGAGCCGGGCGTGATAGAACATAGCCGGATCTCGGTCGTCCCGCGGCAGGCCTGGCAGGACTTCCGCGTCTTGATCCAGCCTGATCGGGGAGGGGGCAGACGCTGCGATCTGTGTCAAGAGTTCCCGGGGGTAGGCGCCGTCCTGCCGGGAAGCGAAGACCACCTCTTCTCCGGCGGAGATCGCCAGCCTGCCGACCAGGTCGCGCATCAGGTTGTCGGCGACAGCGGCCAGGGCGATTGTCGACCTGACAAACCCGACGAGTCGCTCATTCTGAGAGACCGGGCAGGTAAGGATGACCGTGCCGTCTGTACCTTTCTGCATCACCGCCGGCTGACCGCCGTTTGCATCGCTTGCCGGGACAGTCTGCCGGCTGGCCGCGTCCTCTTTCGGCCAGCTCGACAGCACATGGCCTGTGGTGTCGAGCAGGGCGAGCCCGGTATAGACGTTCTGTCCTCCGATCAGGCTGGTGCCGGCAAGCCGGGCGAAGGCTCTGTCTATGCTGTTGAGGCTGGCCCGCAGTCCATAGGTCATGGTCATGCCGAGGGCCCTGTTTTCGAAAAAGCTGCGGACTGCGGGAGATACCGCGAGATCCCGGAGGTCGTGATCACGCTCGCTGAGGAAGTAGTTCAGGCTCCTCGCCCGGTCTTCGAGATTACCCTGGAACCGGGCGATCCGGGTCTCCTGCAGGGAGAGCTGCGCGCGGTAATTGGCGAGAAGCAGGCCGCTGATCAGGCAGGCTATGCTGATCAGCGCGATGATTTCCAGGTACCTGCTCTGCCGGCCGAAGAGGCGGGACTCGCGTTTTCGCATGGTTTACCTGCTTGCGAAGAATTCCGGGTAGTAATCGAAAACGTCCGGGTAATATTTCTGCACCATTTTCGCGTAGGTCCCGTCTTCCCAGATGTTCTTCAGGAAGGCGGCAAAGGCCTGTTTGAGTTCAGGGGAGTCCTTGCGGAAAGCGACGGCCATTTCCTGGGTGGCGGAAACCGGTCCGATGATCTTGATCTGGCTGGGCCATTTTTCGAGGGCGATGAGGCTGTCAGGAACATCGAGCAGGGTCGAGTCGGCAAGGCCCTTGAGAACCGCCGGGGCGAGGTCGTTCAGGGAACCCTTGAAATCGATGCTTTTGGCGCCGACCTTGTCGAGTGCATACAGGGAGGGATCGAGGCAGGTGGCCTTGATGGTCAGTACCGACTTGAGGGGCAGCTGCTTCTTCACCGCCTCGATATCCCTCTCGATCGAATCGTTCGGGGTGATCGGCTGCATTGGCGATGCAGCGGAGGTCACCAGCCACACCTGGGTCGGGAACGTCGGCCGGGAAAAATCGAGCAGCTGCTGGCGCCAGGGCAGGACGGTCAAACCGTTGGCGATGAGGTCGCCCCGTACCGGAACCTCGTCGCCGAGGGTGACGGCAGTGCCGGCGGTGGTGAACTGCCTGCCGGTCAGGCTGGAGATGACCGAGCCCCACGACGCTTCCACATACTGGTATTTCACGCCAATTTCCTTGGCGAACAGCTGGATGAGTTCGACATCAAGCCCGCTCCCGTCACCGGAAACGAAGTTGGCGTACGGCACGCCGAGGTGCCGGATAACCCCATCCTGCTGGATGTCCTTGAGATCCCGGGCGTGTGCCTGAATCGCCGTCATTCCGATCGCGATGAAAATGAATGAGATCAGCCGCCATGTTTTCATTACCGTTGCTCCTTGATTGTGAGGATTGACTGAGTCGTGCCGGCGGTACGGCAGCCGGTCGTGTATTCTGCGAGCATCGTCCCGCTTCCGGGAGAACCGCGCATCCTTTGAATAGCAAAGGCAGTGCCAGCTTGCACTGAAACCTCAATTGGGAGCTGCTTGTTGAAATACTTCTAAAATATCGTATATCTATCAAAGAAACGGCGAATGCTTAGGAAAAAGAGGGGGTGAGTGCATTCCGCACTCCGCTTACTTTGAGAGACCGCGCAGGGCAGAGTCTCTCATTCTGAGAGACCGTACTGCTTGAGTTTGCGGTAGAGGGTGGCTTCGCCGATACCGAGGATGGCCGCGGCCCGGCGCTTGTTGTTGCCGGTCTTCTGCAGGGCGTTCTGCAGCGCCAGCCGTTCATAGGAACTGAGCGAATCGCCTGATTGAGCGTGCTGGGCGACGGCGCCGGGGGAGCCGGTGAGCGATGCCGGCAGGTCTGAGACGTTGAGCACCCGGGTGGCGGAAAGGGCGATGGCCCTGCGGATGACATTGGCCAGTTCCCTGACGTTGCCCGGCCAGTCGTACTGGAGAAGAAGCTGCATCGCGTCGGCAGCCATTTCCCTGGGTTGCTCCTTGCCAAGCAGGTGCAGGAAATGGCGGACCAGAAGGGGGATGTCGGCCCGGCGCTGGCGCAGCGGCGGCATCTCGATGGTGATTGCCGAGATCCGGTAATAGAGGTCGCTGCGGAAGCGGCCGGCTGAGGTCTCGCTTTCGAGGCGGCGGTTGGTGGCGGCGATGACCCGGATATCCACTGGCTGGCTGATTGTCGCCCCGACCGGCCGGACCTGGCATTCCTGCAGGGTACGGAGCAGTTTGGCCTGCATCGTCAGCGGCAGTTCGCCGATTTCGTCAAGGAGCAGGGTTCCGCCGCCGGCAGAGCGGATCAGGCCGACGGCCGCCCTGTCCGCCCCGGTAAAGGCTCCCTTCTCATACCCGAACAGTTCGCTTTCCAGGATGCTGTCGTTGATCGCCGCGCAGTCGACGGCCACCATTGGGCCTCTGCGGCGCAGGCTGTGACGGTGGATGGCCCTGGCGGCAAGTTCCTTGCCGGTCCCCGATTCACCGGTGATCAGGACGGGGGCATCGGAACGGCTGATTCTGGTGATCAGCTCCTTGACCTCCAGCATGGGTGGCGATTGGCCGGCCAGTTCGGGGAAGTCGAAATCTTCCCGGCGGCCGAGGTTGTGGACTGTCCGCTCCTGCCAACCGGCGAAATAGGTGGCCAGCCGCTGCAGCAGCATCGCCGGCGAACAGGGCTTCTCAAGGAAATCCGCCGCACCGAGCTTGATGGACTCCACAGCCAGTTGGACATTGCCGTGTCCGGTCAGGATGATCACCGGAACGTCTGGGTAGAGGCTGGCGATGTCGGTGAGCAGGCTCATGCCGCTGACCCTCGGCATCTGCAGGTCAAGCAGCACCAGCGCGATCTGCTCCCGCTCCATCACCGGCAGAGCCTGTTCGGGCTGGTCGCAGGTGATGAGGCGATAGCAGGTGGCGGACAGGATCCGCTGCAGGGAGCGGAGCAGCGCCGGGTCGTCGTCAATGGCCAGAATCGTGAAGGACGGAGCTGAAGGCATGAAGACCTGCTGGTGTGGAGTATGTTCGCGGGAGCCGGATTCGCAGGGCACTCGCCTGCGGGGTGCTGGGTATGATTACAGCAGAAATAGAGCGGAACTGCAAGGGGCTGGTAACGATCCCCACGTTCGGGCGGTCAGCGGCTGGCCGCCGATGGCGGGTCGCGCCTTCCCTGGCCGGGCTCCCGGACGTTGCCCGACCATCGCAGGCGATCGCCGGTCCTGGCCGGGAGCATGGGGAGAGGCTCGCCGCTGTGAGCGCGCCGCTACTTCGTCTCGTAGCTGTCGGCCACCCGGTCCTGCAGGGCGGTGATGGTCTGCGGGGCAGGCCTGGCCGCATCGAAGAGGTTTCGTGCCGACTGCTGGCAGGCCGGGCAGGCGTTGAAGGGCACCGAATAGGCGTTGATCCGTGATCTGGGGCTGCTGGCGGTGACTTCGGTGAAGCCCGGGCAGTCCGGGCAGAGGTGGAACTGGCGGCTCTCGTCGACGTGGAAACCGGTGGTGTCGTAGAAGATGCTCTTGTGCTCGCGGATCACCTTCTTCTTCAGGGCCTCCTGCTTGGTCCTGCCCCGGTTGGCGAAGACTTCCAGCGCCTTGTCGCAGACCGTGTCGATATAGCGATTCATATCCTCCGGCTGGCGGAAGCGGGCCGGGTCGTAGTCGGGTTCCCTGACGTGGGAGTAGTCCATGCCGGCCATCGCCAGGATGATGCCGAGGTTGGTGTAGGGCAGGGCGCCCTCGATGGCGTAGCCGCCCTCAAGCACGCAGATGTCCGGGTTGAGACGCTGGTTGAGGCGGGCGTAGCCCTGGGCGGTGAAGTTCATGTTGGTGATCGGGTCGCTGTAATGGTTGTCCTGACCGGCCGAGTTGATCACCAGTTCAGGCTTGAACTCGTCGAGGATCGGCATCACCACCCGCTCCAGGACCGTGTCGAACCCCTCCTCGCCGGTGTTCGGCGGCAGCGGCAGGTTGATGGTGTAGCCATCGGCGGCTGGCCCGCCCGATTCACGGAGGAAGCCGCTGCCGGGGAAGAGCGTCCGGCCGTCCTGGTGCAGCGAAATGAACAGGGTGTCCGGATCGTTCCAGTAGATGTCCTGGGTGCCGTCGCCGTGGTGGCAGTCGGTGTCGACGATGGCCACCTTCCTGACCCCGTAATGGCGGCGGATGTACTCCACCATGATCGCCTCGATGTTGACGATGCAGAAGCCGCGGTCGCCGAAGACCGTCTGCATGGCGTGGTGGCCGGGCGGGCGGACGATGGCGAAGGCCTTCTCGGCCTCCTTGTCCATGATCGCCAGGGCGGCGCGCAGGGTGCCCCCGGCCGAGATCAGGTGCGACTCGGTGAGCAGCTTCTGCGAGGAGGGGGCGCAGAGGTGGACCCGGTCGATGGCGGCGTG
>CAYYWK010000165.1:0-6639 GCA_964475345.1 uncultured Desulfobulbus sp. | reverse complement strand
AGCGTCCTACCAAACCTGAAAACGACAGTGGCTGTGTTGTAGTGGTAATCAGATAAAAAAAGGCACCCGAGCGCTATCGCCGCGGGTGCCTTTTTCATTGAAGACTGAACGGATGCTTATTTTTTCGATTTCGAAGCCCGTTTTGCTGCCTTCAGCGGGTTGATCCTGATTTTTGCGACTGCAATTTCCGGTTTCGCATGGGTGGCAAAGTTACAGAATCCGAGTTTCCATTTGGCTGCCGGATTGAGGTAGCTCTGACAATATCTTGCCCCGGCATCCTCGACGACCCTCTCGCAACCTTCGCACTTCTCCACTATCGGCTTATACCTTCCGTCACTATAGTTCACTGCAGCCTGCTTCTGCATACTACCCTCCAGATTTTTCAAGTATTTCTCTTTCCGCAAGCACACCTTCACGGCAGTAAGTTGAACGGTCGAAACAACATTTGTGAACGTGTAAGGTTACTTCATTCCGACACCTCAGGCAAGGGAAAATTGCATAACACTCACCGCTACGATCGAAAACTCGTTACGAAGCCAGAGGTTTAGGTCAATTGCCGCATTGACATTTTTTCGAGAAATAGCTGCCGATGCCCCAACTTCTTGATAAAAAAAAGGATTGTTTTAACTGCCATTGCCTTGTATTTTACAACCATTTGATATACTATGGGTTTTGTCAACAAACCCTCTTGCGCGTTTTCTTGGTCAACTCTATGCCTTTACACCATAGGAGGCACAATGCCTGTTTATATTTGGAAAGGAAAAAATTCCCAGGGCGAAAAACGTAAAGGAGAGATAGAAGCGCCAGACCAGTCAGCCGTGCTGGCCCAGCTCAAGCGCCTCCGCATAGTCGATCCGGTTATCAAGGAAAAACCTAAAGATCTTTTTGCCAATGTGGCGTTCTTCCAGCCGAAGGTCACCGGAAAGGATGTCGTCATCTTTACCCGTCAGTTGTCAACTATGATCGACGCCGGCCTGCCGCTCGTCCAGGGCCTGGAAATTCTTGAAAAACAACAGAGCAACACAACTTTCAAAAGAATTCTCGGTGCCATCCGCGGCGATGTCGAGGCCGGCTCGACCCTCGCCGATGCCATGCGGAAGCACCCCAAGGTCTTTGACAATCTCTTCAGCAACATGATCGAGGCAGGCGAAACCGGCGGTATCCTCGACACCATCCTCTCGCGCTTGGCCGTTTTTCTCGAAAAATCGATGGCCCTGAAAAAAAAGATCAAGGGGGCGATGACCTACCCGACTATCTGCCTTGCGATATCCATCCTTATTTTGGCGGTAATTCTGATTTTTGTCGTTCCCGTCTTTAAAACCATGTTCGAGGATTTCGGCAGCAGTCTGCCTCTGCCGACACTGTTCCTCGTCAATCTCAGCAACCTGGTGAAGGACTATTTCTTCATCCTGCTTATCGGCCTGATCCTCCTCATCATGGTTTTCAGGAAAATCTATGCGACAGAAAAAGGTCGTCTCTTTTTTGACAGATACTCTTTGAAATCGCCGGTTTTTGGCATATTGCTCCGTAAAGTGGCCGTGGCCAAGTTCACCAGGACCCTGAGCACCATGCTCCACAGCGGCGTGCCCATCCTCGAGGCCCTGCAGGTGGTCGCCAAGACCTCGGGCAACAAGATCATCGAAAACGCCGTCTACCGTGTTGCCGACTCGATCGCCGAAGGCCGACCGATCGCCGAACCACTTGAGGAGAGCGGGGTTTTCCCCAACATGGTTGTGCAAATGATCAATGTCGGTGAATCCGTTGGCGCGCTGGACAGCATGCTTGAAAAGATAGCAGACTTCTACGACGAAGAGGTCGACAAGGCTGTCGAGAACCTGACTGCCATGATCGAGCCCTTCATGATGGTGTTCCTGGGCGGCATGATAGGCGGTATTGTCGTAGCCATGTATCTTCCGATATTCAAAGTGGCCGGTCTTGTCTAGACAGATTTTCCGGATTCATGGGATAGTCACCGTACATCCAGCGCAAGTTCTTGAGGTTATAGGCAAAGAATTCCGGATAATTATTTTGCCCGACCATTGACATTCTCCGACAAAAGTATATCATCATGAGAACTGGTATGAAAAGTCCTGTAAATAAAGGAGGATCCTATATGACCCTGACAAAGGCTGACCTCGTTCAGCAGGTCTACAAAAACCATGAAAGCCTGACGAAAGCGCAGGCCACCGATTCGGTCGAGGCCTTTCTTCGTCTCTCGAAGAATTCCCTCATCAACGGATCAGATCTGCTGCTCAGCGGGTTCGGCAAATTCAATGTCAAGGACAAGAATGCCCGACGTGGACGCAACCCGCAGACCGGCGACGAACTCACCCTGGAGGCGCGCCGGGTTGTCACCTTCAAACCGTCTGGTATCCTCCGCGACAAGATCAACGAGTCCTGAGTAAAACGATCGAGTCGCCACCGCAACGCTGATACGCTGAAATCTGCAACCCGGAAGGACTCTCACCCTTCCGGGTTTGCCTTTTCAAGCGTGGTCTGTGCATGTGGCGCTCCTGAGTCAGACTCTCGCCAGCACCCGCATGTCTTTTCCTGCCCTTGCAACCGTTGCTCTCTCCGCCATCGACATAGGGGCACGATGGAGTCTTCATCCGTTTCTTCCTGCATCTGTTGCCAATCAGCTCAAGGACTCGTGTCAGAGAGTCGGGATTCTTACCCCTCCCCTGGTGCTTGAAAGCAATCAAGGCCGTTACGAACTGCTCGACGGCAGACAGCGGCTGGCAGTCGCCCGAGATGTCCTCTGCCTGGAGCACTGTCCCTGTCGCATTCTTCCGGCAGCAAGTCCCCCACATCTCGTTCTCGCTGCGCTATTCGAATCGCAAAGCAGTACGGTGCCGCTGTCGCCGATGGAGTCCGTGTATTTCCTCAGACTGGTCCACTGCAGTCCATGTGACGACGGGGAGAAAAGCGCCCTGCTCAATCTGCTCTCTTCCTGCAAACAGTCGCAGAGCCAGTTGCAGCGTTCAGAACGACTGCTCCAACTTGAGGAAAACCTGCAGGAACTGGTCCACAGTCGATTCCAGCCGGAAACGATGGCCCTCGAACTCCTGAAACTGACGACTGATGAACGGCAGCGGCTGGTAGAGTTATTCAGGGCATTCGAGATGGGGGCTGGCAAACAGAAACGGCTTTTTACGCTGGTCAGGGATATCGCCAGGAGAGAGGCCGCGACTATCACCGAAATCCTCAGGCAGCCCCCCCTGCTGGACATCCTGCAGCACCGGGGGATGAACCAGCCGCAGAAGGCCAACTCCCTGCTGACCGCGCTGCAGAAGCTGGCGTCGCCTTCGCTGGCCGCGGACGAGGAGGCATTCCGACGGCTGGTCGCTTCGCTGGACCCGCCACCGGGATGCAGCATTCACCACAGCCCGTCCTTTGAAACAGACGCTGTCGAGCTGACCATCACATTCGGCGCTGTTGACCAGTTCCTGGAGGCCTGGCCGACCGTTCAGGAAATCATCCTCCGCCACGGCAGGCGTCAGCGATAATTGAGAAGACCGGAGACCTGCATGTCTTCGCCACACCGGCGATAGACAACGTCCTGCAGCCGATAGGCGCCGGGCCGACCCGCACAGGCGTAACCCGTGAAAAAAGGCAGTCCGCCGTCTCCGGCAAAGACCGGGGCATAGAAAAGATGGGCAAAATCGTAGAGGCGCTGCTGCAGCATGTTGCCGTGCAGTATCGAGCCGCCCTCGACCATGACCGAGCAGATTCCCTGCCTGCCAATCTCGAGGAGAACCTGCCGCAGGTCGAGCCCCCCGGTCTCCCCGCGTTCGACAGGGCAAATTTCCGCCCCCCGGCGAACGAGCTCTGCCGCAGAGCCGCCGTCAGCACCCTTTTCGCAGAAGATCAGGGTCCGGGCGGAAGACTCCTGGTTCAGCATCCTGGCTGAGCCGGGAGTCCGAAGACGGCTGTCCAGCACCACCCTGACGGGATCACGCCCTCTCCCGCCAGGCAGGCGGGTGGTCAGGGCCGGGTCATCGGCCAGCACCGTTCCCACGCCGATCATGATCGCGTCATAGAGGTCCCGCAGTCGATGCACCGCGGACGAGCTTGCAGATCCTGTCATCCAGCCTGGCTGTCTGCCGCTGTACGTGATCCTGGCATCGAGGCTCATGCCTGCCTTCATGACCACCCAGGGCAGACCGGTGGAGATATGCTTGACGAACGGCCGGTTGATCTCGCGGCAGCTTTCTTCAAGAACACCCGACACGATCGAAATTCCGCGCTCCAGCAGATAGCGGGTGCCGCGCCCCTGGACGAGCGGGTTCGGGTCTTCCATGCCGACAACGACCCGGACGATGCCGGCCGCGGCCACGGCCTCACAGCAGGGCGGCGTCCTGCCGATATGCGAGCACGGCTCCAGGGTGACGTACAGCGTCGCTCCCCGGCTGGCTGCTCCGGCTGCAGCAAGAGCGTGCACCTCGGCATGGGGGGTCCCCGCCTTGCGATGGTAACCTTTGCCGACAACCTTCCCACCCTTGACGATAATCGCCCCGACACAAGGGTTGGGAGAGGTGCGACCCAGGCCTTTGCGCGCCTCGCGCAGGGCCAGGCGCATGAACTGTCGGTCGGCTTCAGAAATCACGGTTCGAACGGGACTCCAGCAGCGTTTTCAACTCATCCATGAATTCATTGACATCCTTGAACTGGCGGTACACCGAAGCGAAACGGACATAGGCGACCTCGTCGAGCTGCGGCAGCTGCTCC
Organism: uncultured Desulfobulbus sp.; assembly: GCA_964475345.1. Lineage (GTDB taxonomy): Bacteria > Desulfobacterota > Desulfobulbia > Desulfobulbales > Desulfocapsaceae > Desulfoprunum. The sequence continues at coordinate 1,911 of CAYYWK010000165.1, read as the reverse complement.
ATGACCCACTCGCCGATGACCTGCGACGAGACCTCCTTGGCACCGAAATCCTGCAGCCGGTGTTCAATCTCGTCCACAAACAGATCAATCTGGTCGCGGCTCACCGGACGCTTCTCGCAGGCCTTCTCCAACCCTGCCACCATCTTCTGCCGGTCCCAGGCCTCGCGTCGGCCATCCTTCTTGACCAGCATCGGCATCATCACCTCGAGCCGTTCGTAGGTGGTGAAGCGCTGGTTGCAGACCAGGCAGGATCGCCTTCTCCTGGTGATGGTACTGTCCTTGTTGAGGCGGGAATCGATAACCTTGTTGTCGAGTTGGCCGCAATATGGGCATTTCATGGAAATCTCCTTCAAAAGCGACATGATGCGTCCGCATCTCGTCTAAGGATAGGCATGAGCGCTGTGCACACAATTGTAGCAGATTGCCAAAAGTGCTGCCGCATTTCTTCAGAGGAATCTGAAAATGCGCAACGTCCGGCACGGGATGACACTTCTTGCAAATACGGCCGAAGAAAGGAGGACTACCGGGCAGCCGTTCGAGCTGCAGGACAATGGAGGCCGGTATGACGCAGGCCTCGGTGGGTTCAGATATCGCTGTACTTGGCGATCCGCTGCTGGTGTCTGCCGCCTGCGAAAGGTGTGTCCAGCCATACTTTGACAAGGTCGACGGCAACGCCTTCACCGATCACCCTGGCCCCCAGGCAGAGAATATTGGCATCGTTGTGCTCTCGGCTCATCCGTGCTGTGTACTCATCATGGCAGTTGGCAGCCCGGATTTTCCGGTTGCGGTTGGCGGCAAGCGACATGCCGATGCCGGTGCCGCAGATCAGTATGCCCCTGTCGCAGGCGCCATCCGCGACCAGCGACACGACCGGATCGGCAAAATCAGGATAGTCGACGGAATCCGACGAGTGGCAGCCGGTGTCCTCGACATGATGCCCCAATTGCTGCAGCAGCCCGGCGATCTTTTCCTTGAGCTGGTATCCTCCATGATCGGCGCCAAGTGCTATCTTCATTATGGCTTCCCTCCCGACTGGATCAGCGGTACTGCCTCAAAGCTACGACGGCATTGGTTCCGCCGAAGCCGAAAGAGTTGGAGATGGCCGCGGCAATGTTCATCTGCCGGGCCATGAGCGGGACATAGTCGAGGTCGCATTCGGGACTCGCCTCGACCAGGTTGGCCGTCGGCGGGGCGATCTGGTGGTGGATGCTCAGGGCGGTGAAAACCGCTTCAATCCCGCCGGCGGCACCCAGCATATGGCCGGTCATCGACTTGGTGGAACTGATCGCCAGGCGATAGGCATGTTCGCCAAACACCGTCTTGATGGCCTGGGTCTCGCAGCGGTCGTTCAGTGGAGTGGAGGTGCCATGGGCATTGATATAATCAATGTCTTCGGGCCTGAGCCCGGCATCGATCAGAGCCATTCGCATCGCCCTCACGCCTCCCTCGCCGTCCTCCGGAGGGGCGGCGATGTGGTAGGCGTCGCTGCTCAGACCATAGCCGCAGATCTCGGCGTAGATATGCGCCCCGCGTGCCAGGGCGTGCTCGAGTTCCTCGACAACCAGCATCCCGGCGCCTTCGGACATGACGAAACCGTCGCGATCCTTGTCGAACGGCCTCGATGCCTGACCGGGGGCGTCGTTTCTGCTCGACAAGGCCTTCATCGCACTGAATCCGGCAACACCCAGCGGGCAGATCACCGCCTCGGCCCCTCCGGTGACGATGATGTCGCTCATGCCGTACTGGATGTGGCGGTAGGCCTCTCCGACAGCATGGGTTCCCGCTGCGCAGGCGGTGGTCATCGTCAGGTTCGGCCCCTTCGAGCCGATCTGCATCGAGATATGGCCGGAAGGCATGTTGGGGATGACCATCGGGATGAACAACGGGGTGATCTTCCGCGGCCCTTTCTCC
>CAYYWK010000164.1:0-6797 GCA_964475345.1 uncultured Desulfobulbus sp. | reverse complement strand
TCCGCTTGTTGGATATGCTCGTTGATTTAGATATTTAAACACCGGAACAATAACACCGGTTCCCTCCAATTCATGTATCGAAATCACCCAGTTCCTTTTCACCTCGCCTGCAATTTAACGCTGTATTTCAAAACAGTGGTGGACGCGGCCGTTTCTCTGAAAATCAAAGGGAATGGTTTTCTCGCTGATTTCGCTGACCACAAATTTTCTGGCAAGCTCGGTGTCAATTCTGAATTTTTTAAAATTCGTCGAGAATATGAGGAGGCCGCCAGTTGCCAGCCTGGCCATGGCCAAGGTCAGCAGGCGGTGATGGTCCCGTTGGATTTCGAAAACCCGCTTCTCCTTTTTGGTGTTGGAAAAGGTAGGAGGATCCACGAAGATAAGATCATAGGAGCCTTGATCATGCTCCAGCCAATCCAGACAGTCCGCCCTGACTGTCCGGTGGGCAAACCCCGCAAAGCCGTTCAGCGCCAGGTTCAGCCTTGTCCATTGCAGATAGTTCGCAGACAGGTCGACGGTGGTCGTCGCCACTGCCCCCGCCATCGCCGCGTGGACGGTAGCCGTTCCCGAATACCCGAACAGGTTGAGAAATCGTTTGCCTGCTGCCTCGCGAGCAATTCGCATCCTCACCGGCCGGTGATCGAGAAAGAGCCCCGTATCAAGATACCCTGCCAGGTTAACGAGAAAACGGCAGCCCCCCTCGCGCACCTCGATCATTCTGTGTTTGCCCTCCTTCCTCTGATACTGCTCATTTCCCCGTTGGCGCCTTCTGGTCTTTATGAATATTCTGTCCCGGCGTATCCCGAATAGTTCCCTGACCCCCCGTAAGGCATGTTCCAATCTGAGTCTGGCCAGTTCAGGGTCAACACTGGCCGGTGCGGCATATTCCTGGACGTGCACCCATTTTTCGTACAGGTCGATGCTGATGTTGAATTCCGGCAGATCCCGGTCGTATACCCTGAAGCAGTGAATCCCCTCCTTTGTTGCCCACTTCAGCATCTTTTTCATCGTCTTTCGCAGGCGATTGACAAATTCATCATCCTCCGCCGTACTTTCCGCAAGCGTCCAGCAAAAGTCATCGCCTGCAACCGCCGTTGCCGTTCCCACCAGCAGGCGGCAGGCGATATCACCGTTGAACAGCCTCAATTTCCTGTCCCATGAGATACCAAACGAATCGGTTCGTTCCGGGTTGGAGAGAAAGAAGGCAACGCGCCAGCCGGGAAATCTTTCCCGTGTAATTCTGCCGCAGGCCCTGTAAAGCGCCGAGACCTCCTCCCCTTCGCTGAGCCTCTCACCGAAGGGCAGATTGGAGAGCAGCATCCCGCAGTCGCCCGAAGGCTGCAGGTTGGCAATCTCCTTCTGGCGAATCGTGATCTGTTCCGACAATCCTGCCTTTTCGATGTTCTTCTTTGCCGCAGCGACCATCACCGGGTCAGCGTCATAACCAATCAATAGCGGCCATTTCCTCAAAATACCAGCCTCTTCGAGGGCTATCGCCTCCTCGACCAGGACCTGCCACAGTGTGGCGTCGTGCCGCTTCCACCCCATGAAACCGAAGGATCGGCGCGAGAGCCCGGGCGCCACATCACCGAATAGCAGCGCCGCTTCGATCAGCAGTGTCCCCGTCCCGCACATGGGATCTATCAGTGTGACCTGTGGGCTGAGCTCATGCCAGCCACTGAAGGCAACCAGGGCCGCCGCCAGCGTCTCCTTCAGTGGGGCGGGGCCGCCGCTCACACGGTACCCGCGCCTGTGCAGGCTTTCGCCGGAGAGATCCAGGGAAATCGTGACCTGGTTGCCGTTGAGATGCAGATGCAGTCGTAGAGACGGGGATACACTGTCCACCGAAGGTCTTTCTCCAAAATGCTCCCTGAAGGAATCGGCTATCGCATCCTTGAGGCGCAAAGCGGCAAAGTGGCTGTGGGTGATCACCGGCGTGCCGGAGAGGGTGCAGTCGATCGCAAAGGTCGAATCAATTTCCAGGTGATCGTGCCAGGCGATACCCCGGCCTCTCTCGTACAAATCGGATGCATCGGCAATCGCGAAGGACTCAAGCTCCAGAAAAACCCGAGAGGCATATCGTGACCAGAGGCAGGACCTGTACCCACTGGCAAGTCTTCCGTTCCAGGAAACCAGGCCATGAGCAGTTACCGGATCCTTACCGCCAAAGGATTCGATCTCCCGGGCAACAAGGATCTCCATCCCTTTTGCGCAACTCGCCGCCATGCTGAACACCCTTTCATCCATTACTCTTTCCCTGCTGCTGAATATGATTCGAAATACCAGGCGAGCCGGCTTCCACTTTGCGTCTCTGTCAAAATTCCTTGACCTCCCGTCGATTAGGGATAAAATATACGATTTGTTGTATTCTGTGTATGACCAATCAGTATAATTCTCAATATTGCCTGATTCTTGGATATCATCTCTCGACAACAGGAGAACGTATGAAAAAGACACTCTGCGGAACCGCCGTACTCATTACCCTTATCGGGTCTCTTGCCCTGTTCGGCAGTGGCTGCAGCAAAAAAGCCGTCATTCCCCCTGACGGCAGCAACGCCGGCGCTATGGGCGGAGGTGCGGGAGGCAGCGGCTATGACGAAAACAACCTGGCCTCGGAAGGTACATTGGATGACGCTTCCCTCGCGGGCGGTGCTGGGGCGGATTCTGCCTCAGATGAATATAAACGCCTGCATGGCCGTTCCTCGGAAAATCTCTTCCCGATCTATTTTGACTTTGATCAGTATGGGATACGTGCCGATATGACGGAAGTGCTGGTCAAGAACGCGGAACACATGCAATCGACACCTGGCGCCCCCATTGTCATCGAAGGCAATACCGACGACCGGGGGACCAACGAATACAACCTTGCACTTGGGGAAAGAAGGGCGATGGCCGCCAAACAGTATCTTGTCGATCTGGGCATCGATGCCTCAAGGATCCAGACCATCAGCTACGGTGAAGAACGCCCGCTCTTCACCGGGCAGGACGAAGACAGCTACAGTCAAAATCGCCGGGACGATTTCATCATGAAATAGCCAGCATACAGGCAACCCGTGGATGTATCAGCCCCATTCGCGGGTTGCCGGCTTCATTGCTTCTCATTTGTCCTTAACGCATTCAGTACCTCAGCGGTAACCTCGTCAAGATTCTTGCAGGTCGTATCGATTGCCAATGCATCGTCAGCCTGCCTGAGTGGAGCGATCGCCCGTTCCCTGTCGTTCGTGTCACGTTCAACAGTCATAGTGAGTATTGCCTGTTCGTCGACGGTTTCACCCCGTGCGCGAAGCTGGAGGATTCTCCTTCTGGCTCGTTCCTCCGGGCGGGCGTCGAGGAAAAACTTGTGGCCAGCCCGGGGAAAGACCACTGTTCCCGTGTCTCTGCCCTCGGCAACCACCTTTCCTGTCGCCCCGATCTCCTGCTGCAGGGCCGTCAGCTTTGCCCGCACCGAAGGAAGGGCCGACACCTGTGAAGCGATCATGGCCATTGCCGGTGTCCGGATGGCAGTACTGACATCCAGCCCGTTCAAGAGCACCCCGGTATCGTCATGCTCACCTGTGCACGGCAGCAATTCAATGTGGATGCTCTCCAGGGCAGCGCATACAGCCTGATCATCTGACAGTTCGACCTTGTTCTCGAACAGGAACAGGCCAACCGCCCTGTACATCGCACCGGTGTCCAGATATGTATATCCCAGGGTCTGCGCCACCCTCCTGCTGACCGTGGATTTCCCGACCCCCGACGGCCCGTCAATTGTTATTACGTCTCGTGTTTCAGACATAGACATGCTGCCCGTTGGACCAGCTTTCGTAAAGGAGAATACTCATTTTGATTCCAGACTTTTCAATCATCTGCAGCGCTCACTCCCGACGCGCCAGCAACAAAAAGATGTGTGCTCAAGCCACACCGGCTCCCACACTAATCGAGGACTGGCAACCTTTTAACTCCAAGCCCTTTCTCAAGGGCAAACCCAACATTCAGCAGGGTGTCTTCTCGAAAATGCGGGCCCTGCAGCTGAATCCCGATCGGCAGTCCAGCGCCGTTGAAGCCGCCGGGGACAGACATCCCTGGAATACCTGCAAGATTCGCTGAAATGGTCAGGATGTCGGATAAATAGACCGCAAGCGGATTGTTGCTGTTTTCCCCTTTTTTCCATGCCGGGGTCGGCGTGACCGGAGAGAGCATGACATCACAGCACTCGAAAGCTTTTTGAAAATCTCGGAGAATCATTGTTCTGACCTGCGACGCTTTTTTGTAGTAGGCATCATAGTAACCTGAAGAAAGCGCATATGTCCCGATCAGAATACGTCGTTTCACCTCAGCCCCGAAACCGGCCGAGCGGGTATCCTTGTACATTGCCATCAACGTCTCAGCCTGCATGTCTCGGATTCCGAAATTCACACCGTCATATCTGGCAAGATTTGAACTCGCCTCGGCAGGAGCAATCAAATAATAGACTGCAACGCAGTATTCGGTATGCGGAAGATTGATATCGACAACCTCAGCCCCCGACCGGCGAAGAAAATCAATGCCCATCCTGACGACCTGTTCGACCTCCGGGTCGAGACCGCCGACGAAATATTCCCTGGGAACACCAATCCGCAGGCCACGCACGTCCTCAGACAGAAACGCCCTGAAATCGGGAACCTCTCGATTGACGGACGTTGAATCCCGATGGTCGTGGCCACTGATAGCATTCATCATGATCGCAGAATCGGTAACATCTCGGCACAAAGGCCCCACCTGGTCCAACGAGGAGGCAAAGGCAACCAGGCCATAACGCGACACCCTGCCATAGGTGGGTTTCAAACCGACAATCCCGCAGAGTGACGCCGGTTGCCTGATCGATCCACCGGTGTCGGAACCGAGCGAAGCCAGGCATTCACCTGCTGCGACAGCTGCTGCAGACCCGCCCGAAGAACCACCGGCCACATATCCCTCTTTCCATGGATTTTGCGGCACGACATAGGCGCAACTCTCCGATGTCGACCCCATGGCAAACTCGTCCATCGCCACCTTGCCAAGGATGACAGCGCCCTGCTCCTTGAGCTTCTCCACAACGGTTGCATCATACGGTGGGATGAAGTTTTCCAGTATTTTCGAGCCACAGGTGGTCTTCACCCCCCTGGTGCAGAGCAGATCTTTCAAGGCTATCGGTATTCCGCACAGGGGACCGGCCTTCCCGCTTCTCCTCATGGAATCAGCCTCACGGGCACTCTTCAGGGCACCTTCGCCATCCAGCGTAATAAAAGCGTTGATTTTCCCCTCAACTTTTTCGATTCTGCCAAGACAACTCATAACCAATTCTTCTGCGCTTATGCTGCCGGCGGACATCTGTGCGCATGCTTCAGCCACGGTCATTTCATAGAGATTCATGAACACCTCGAAAACTCGCCGACGATGCGGCAATAAGGAGAGAAGGGGGGAAAATCAGATGATCCTGGGAACCTGAAACATTGAATCATTGTGTTTTGCCGAACAGGAAAGAGCCTCATGCTGTGGCAAGGAAGGGAGTACCTCGTCATCTCTGAATGCATTGGATACTGAAAAAGCATGGGTTGTCGGAGTGACGTCGCGGGTATCCAGTTCATCAAGTTTCTCCACATACTCAAGGATCGTGTCAAGCTGAGACGTCATTGTGTCCAATTCGTCCTCATTGAGATGCAGACGGGCCAGGTGGGCAACATGTTCAACTTCTTGTCGTGAAATTTTCATACCAGCATACCCCGATACCAGGAAAGTCCCCGTTCAATTGTTTTTGCTATACACCGATTCCAGGTATTCCTGGGAGAATGCACTTCGTATCGGTGTAAAATCCATAATACTCTTTGAAAAAACATCAACTATCCGCGAATCGAATTGGCTGCCGCTGCATCGTTGAAGTTCAGCCACAGCCTCAGCCATGCTGAGATTTTTCCGATAGTTGCGACGAGAAGTCATGGCATCGTAACTATCGACCACAATGAGGATTTTTGTCAGATCATCGAGGTCATCAGCCTTCAATCCATCTGGATACCCACCACCGTCCATGCGTTCATGATGATGACGGATAATGAACTGCTCTCGTTCCATGAACCCCAGTGGTCCGATGATATTTGCACCGACACTGGGGTGCTTCCTGATCAGCACCCACTCCTCTTCCGTCAGTTTGCCTGGTTTCTGGATGCAGGAAAGGTCGATGACAAGCTTTCCGATGTCATGAAACTGCGCCGCACGCCTCAGCACCAGGATATCTCGCTCAGCTAACCCCATCGCCATTCCAAGCATCACCGCATACTCGGTGACTCGCATCGTATGACCGGCCGTGTAGTAGTCCTTTTCCTCCATGGCGTTCTGAAAACTGCTCATCAATTGTACGGTGGCATTTTCAAGGCTGTTGCTGTAGGTCAGCAAAAGCCTGTTTTGCTCCTCGAGTTGCAGCGCCTTATTGCGGATGTCGTCCTCAAGCGATTCCTTGTAACGCCGCTCCTGCAGAACATACATTCTTTTCTCAATAGCTCTGCGGATCTTGACATTGAATATGTCCAGATCCTCGATCGGTTTGGTCAAGAAATCATACGCTCCCAGGTTGATAGCCTTGACCGCATAGTCCATCGAACCGGCACCGGTTAGAAAAAGAACCGGGATATCATAATTCAGTTCATTTAAGGCGTTGATGGTCGCAAAACCATCCATGTCGGGCATGTTGATGTCCAGGATGATGACATCAAAGCTGTCATTGACAGCAGCAAGCACCCCCCTCCCATCCGACGTTGAGGTCACATTGTGACCAAACATCTCGAGGATCTTGGATACGGTGG
>CAYYWK010000163.1:0-6821 GCA_964475345.1 uncultured Desulfobulbus sp. | reverse complement strand
TAGGCCAGGGCGAGACGGCCACCGACGCCGTCACCGTCACCAGCGCCGACGGCACGGCCCGGCAGATCAGCATCACCATCACTGGCCAGGACCGCAATGATGTCCTGCTCGCCGCCGTGCCAGATGCCTTGGAAGCGCTGGCAGTTTCAGCGGGAGATGACGGCGCCATGCTGTTTGCGGTACCATCCATCGCACTCGACAATGAACCAGCGGCCAGTTTGGTGGAGGAAGAGGCCTTCTCCGGCATGATGCTCCCTGACGGGGGCGAAGGCGACGGGATGGAAGATCCCGGCGGCGGGTTTGAACCGGAGAGCAGCGAGCTCCTTGCAGCGTCCGGAGTTCTGGCCGGCGATGCGGCAGGATTCTCCATCGGCGACATCGATTGGGGCACTCTGCCCTCGGCTTTGTTGGAGGAGGAGGCGCAGGATCTGCGCAGTGACGCGGAGGAGGATGTGCAGCAGGGCGGGAATAGCAGTGGCGGGACGAAGGAGTCCTCCGCTGTCGGAGAGTCCACGGCCGTGGAGGCGAGCACCCCGGTTCCGGAATCCGTCGAGGATGGCGGCGCAGCGTCGGAATCCGCCGATCGCCCGGTGGAGACGCCGGCGGCAGCTCCTTTCCAGGATCCGGAATTGGCTGAGGATGATGCCTCAGACGACCTGCTGGCGGGGATCGGCCAGGATACGCCTTCGGCTGCACTAGCCGAGGAAGAGGAGCAGGCCGAAACAGACCAGACGGAACTCGACCAGTTTGTGGTGTCCGGTAGCGACTCCGGAAGCGCCGGAGGCGACAGCGGCGACCTGGAGCAGTTTGCGGTCAGCGATAGTGAGCCCGCAACGGAGGAGGTCCCGGCCATGGACAACGTGGACGCCGGATCGGAAGAATCCACAGGCGCCACCGCCGAGGATGCGGGAATCGGCGCCGATGACGCGGCCATCCCGGAGGACGTGCAGGAGCCGGCGGCACCGCAGGAGGAAACGGTGGCTGCATGACAAAAAACCGGGTAGCGTCGGACTGACGCAGGGAAAACCTTGCATTTTCAGGGATATTCGGTATTTTTCCCTTACCCCGAGAGAGGTTGAGGGATCATCCCCGGCCCCTGTCAGGCGCCGCGCTGCATGAGGCAGGGCGGCATCCAGCGTTTCTGGAGAAACAATGCGGCCCGGTTTTCGTCGAGTACTGCCTGTTGTCTGCATGGTCCTGGCCGTTACCGGACTCTGGCAGGAAAGCAGGTGCGCCACCATGAACGTCAACTCCCTGCTCGTCCAGTCAGGAGCAGGACCTGGAACAGTCGGGACTGGCATCGCCGCTGCAGACCGGCCGCCCTCCTTCTCGCCCGCCCAGTCCGCAGCCCTGGCTGAAACCTCCGGCGCCGGCCTCTCCGTCGAGGAACCGGAAATCAGGCAGTTTTACGATGAACTGTTTCAACGGGCCTGGCAGTTCGCCCCGGAACTCCAGGCTGCCCTGGCCAAAAAACGCCAGAAGGATGCCGAGCGCTTCACCGCCAGGGCCAGACGCCTGGCCCCGGCATTAACCGGTGAGCTGTCGGGGGTCCATGAGATCGATATGGAGGGGGAAACCGCGGGGGAGGGCGGCGACGAATCCACCGCAGGAGAAGGGAATCCTGACGGCCCCGACTACGGCGACTGGAACCTTTCGCTGCGCCTGCCGCTGCTCAGCCGGGAAAGCTCCCTGCGCATGGCCGAAGCCGGCCTGAATGCCGAGGTAGCCGGCAACCAGCTGGACATCACCACCCAGGAACTGGACATTCAGCTCCGGGAAGCCCTGGCGAAATACCTCGTCGCCAGATACCGGCTCCTGAACCTCACCAACTCGGTCACCCTGGCCAAAGAACATGTGGGCAGGATAAACCGGGGATTTGAGCTGCGCGACCAGACCAGGCTGCAACTGCTCCAGGCCCAGGCCAACCTGCAGGAGCTGGAAGCGCGCCGGGATCTCAACGTGCAGAACAGCGACAGCGCCCTGCTCGATCTGCTGAACCTGAGCGGCCTGTCCGGCGACGACCCGATGCTCGACCGACTGCAGGCACTGACGGAAGACGAGCAGCAGACCGCCGGCTGCATCAATTCGCTGCTGGAATTGGAGACCTCCTTCCAGCACGTTCGCCATTTCGTCGACAGCGCCGGCGACCAGGAACTGCGGGACAGTTTCCAGAGCAACAGCCTGCTCTACAGGCGGATCGACCTGAACCTGCAGCTGGCCAAGGCCCAGGCCGGGCAGTACACCCAGGACAACTGGCCAGAGCTGGCGATCACGGGCGACTATGGGCGCAAAGAGGATACCGGCTTTTCAGACTATGAAGGGGAGGGCTCTCTGGCGTTGGTGCTCTCGGTGCCGCTGTTCACCGGCGGCACGGCGTTCAGCAATACCCGGGCCAAGGCCATGGCCGAAGAGATCGCCCGCGTCAACCAGGACAACACGCTGCGCAGGACCATCCATCTCATCACCAGCCATCGCAGTCTCATCCAGAGCCTGCGCAAGGTCTACGCGACCCAGCTGACCCACCTGGAACAGCAGCAGGAGATAGTCCGGCTCTCGCTGAAATCCTACGATATCAAGCAGACTTCAATGCAGGACCTGCTGACCGCCTTCAATCGCCTGATCGACGCGAAAAACGCGCTGATGGAAACCACCGCCACCCTCGGCACCCTGTACCGGCAGTTCGCCTGGGAACTGGGCTCGCCTTTTCCTTCCCCGCCTGCCCCTGACGCAGGCGCCGACAACCGCTGATCCGGATCGGTCCGGAGAGACGCTGCCAGGCTCGTCATCCGCTTTTTTTCTGTAGAATATCATTGCCTTTGCAAGTTGCTGCGGCAATGGCAGCGGTGGCAATAGCGCTTTCCGGCGGAGGTGCCGTCACCCCAGCCGCAGTGCCCCCATGCCTTCGCGCTGGATCTGGACCTCGGGGTCGGCGAGGTAGTCGTCGTAGGGCATCATTCTGTCGACCACGCCCCCCGGCAGGATCTCGATGATGCGGTTGGCGACGGTCTGCACCAGGGTGTGATCGTGCGACGAAAAGAGGATGATCTCGCTGAAGTTCTGCATTCCCTGGTTGAGGGCGGTGATCGATTCGAGATCGAGGTGGTTGGTCGGCTCGTCGAGGATCAGGGCGTTGGCGTCGCTCAGCATCATCTTCGCCAGCATGCAGCGCACCCGCTCGCCGCCGGACAGCACCGAGGTCTTTTTCAGCGCCTCGTCGCCGGAGAACAGCATCTTGCCGAGGAAGCCGCGGGCGAAGCTCTCGCCCTCGGTTACCGGCGTATACTGGCGCAACCAGTCGACAAGGGTCATTTCGTTGCTGAAAAACGCGCTGTTCTCCTTGGGGAAATAGGCGGTGGAGAGTGTCTGCCCCCAGCGGAAGGTGCCGGCATCCGGCTCGCTTTCTCCGGCCAGGATCTGGAACAGGGCGGTGATCGCCGGGGCGCCTGTGCCGACGAAGGCGATCTTCTCGCCGCGGTTGACGGTCAGCGTGAAGTTCTTCAGCAGCTCAACCCCTTCGCTGCTCATGCTGATCCCGTCGACTTCGAGGATTACGTCGCCCACCGGTCGGCCGGGTTTGAACAGGATGAAGGGGTATTTGCGCGAGGAGGCCGGCAGGTCGTCAAGTTCGAGCTTGTCGAGCAGCTTCTTGCGGGCGGTGGCCTGGCGGGCCTTTGAGGCGTTCGACGAGAAGCGCTGGATGAACTCCTTGAGGTCTCTGGCCTTGGCCTCGGCCTTCTTATTGGCGTCCTGGCGCTGTTGCTGGGCCAGCTGGCTGGCCTGGTACCAGAAATCGTAGTTGCCGACATAGACCTGGATCCGGCCGAAGTCGATGTCGGCCATGTGGGTGCAGACCTGATTGAGGAAGTGGCGGTCGTGGGAGACGATGATGACCGTGTTGGCAAAGCGTTCGAGAAAGCCCTCGAGCCAGGCGATGGAGCGGACATCGAGGTTGTTGGTCGGTTCGTCGAGCAGGAGGATGTCCGGGTTGCCGAACAGGGCCTGGGCCAGCAGCACCCGCACCTTGTCGCCGCCGTCGAGCTCTTTCATCTTCCTGCCCCGCAACTCCTCCGGGATGCCGAGACCACTGAGCAGCACCGCCGCCTCGGACTCGGCCTCGTAGCCGTTTATCTCGGCGAACTCGGCCTCCAGTTCGCCGCTCCTGATACCGTCGGCCTCGCTGAAATCGCTCTTGGCGTAGAGAGCCTCGCGCTCGGCGATCAGCTCGCAGAGGCGGGCGTGGCCCATCAGCACGGTACGGGCGACAGTCTCCTCGTCGAAGGCGAACTGGTCCTGGTTGAGGTAGGCGACGCGCAGCCCTGCGCCGACGAAGACCTCTCCCTTGTCGGCCTCGCGCTGGCCGGCGAGGATCTTCAGGAACGTCGACTTGCCGGCACCGTTGGCGCCGATCAGGCCGTAGCAGTTGCCCGGGGTGAACTTGATGTTGACGTCCTTGAAAATGACGCGCTTGCCGTAGGAGAGGGCGATATTGGAGGCATGGATCATGGGGTTTTCCGTGGTGTTGGCCGGCATGGCGACGGTTTGCCGCGTCGCCTCCGGTGCGTTTTCAGGTTGGGGGAATGCCGGCCGCCGCTTCAGCGGTCGGTCTCGGCCTGCCGGGAAAGGCGCAGGTAATCGTCGTAAGGGCCTTCATAGATCCGCATTTCGCCGTGGTCGATCTCGAACACCCGGTCGACCAGGTGGCGCAGGAAATGGCGGTCGTGGCTGACCAGGATGGCCGTCCCGTCGTAGTTCTGCAGGGCCTCGAGCAGGACTTCGCGGGAGAGGATGTCGAGGTGGTTGGTCGGTTCGTCGAGGACCAGCAGGTTGAGGGGCTGGATCAGCAGGCGGGCCAGCACCACCCGGCTCTTTTCGCCGCCGGAGAGCTGGCCGATGCGCTTGTCGATGTCGTCGCCGCGGAACAGAAAGGCGGCGCAGAGGTTGCGGAGGACACCGATATTCTCGAGCGGCGCCACCTCCTGCACGGCCTCGAAGACGGTCTGCTGCGGGTGGAGGATGTCCATCGCGTGCTGGCTGAAATAGCCGCAGGCGACATTCGCTCCACAGCTCAGGCTGCCGTTGGTGGGCTCGGTGACGCCGCTGATTATTTTCAGCAGCGTCGACTTGCCGGCGCCGTTGACCCCGACCACGGCGATCTTCTGCTGCCGCCGCACCGTGCCGGTCAGGCCGCTGAACACCGGTTTCTCACCGCCACCCGGCAGCTGCCATATCTTGCCGAGATCTTTCAGATGCAGCACGTCGTCGCCACTGCGGGGCGGGGCCGGGAAGGTGAAGCGGATGGCGCGCTGCTCGGTGGGCAGCTCGATGCGCTCGATCTTCTCGAGCTTCTTGATCCGCGACTGGACCTGGGCGGCATGGGAGGCACGGGCGGCGAAACGGGCGATGAACTCTTCCTCCTTGGCCAGCATCTCCTGCTGCCGGCGATGGCTGGCCAGGAGCTGCTCGCGGCGGAGCTCCCGCTCCTGCAGGTAGAAGTCGTAATTGCCGCTGTAGGTGGTGATTCCGCCGCCTGCCACCTCGATAGTCCGGGTGACGATCCGGTTCATGAAATCCCGGTCGTGGCAGGTCATCAGCAGGGCTCCCTTGAACTCGCCGGCAAGCCATTCCTCGAGCCAGAGAATCGACTCGAGGTCGAGGTGATTGGTCGGCTCGTCGAGCAGCAGTACGTCGGGGTTGATGGTCAGGATTTTTGCCAGGGCGATGCGCATTTTCCAGCCGCCGGAAAAGAGCTCCACCGGCCGGTCAAAATCCTCAGGCGAGAAGCCGAGGCCGGAGAGCACCGCCTTGGCCCGGGCGTCGAGATCGTAGCCGCCGCGGTGCTCGAAGATCTCGACGATGTCGCCGTAACGCTCCAGCAACTCGGCCATCTCGTCCTCGGCCATCGGCTCGGCCATCCGCGCCTCCATCTCCCGCATCTGCCGGCCCATGGCGACGATTTCGCCGGCTGCCGACATCACCTCGGCGAGCACCGTGCTACCGGCCATTTCCCCCACATCCTGGGAAAAATAGCCGATCACGGTCTTCTTCGAGCAGCTGATCTCGCCGCGGTCGGCTTCCTCTTCCCCGGTGATCAGACGGAAAATGGTGGTCTTGCCCGCGCCGTTGGCGCCGACCAGGCCGCTGCGCGAGCCTGGCAGGATCTGCAGGCTGGCGTCCTGGAAGAGGACTCTCGAGCCGTGCTGTCTGGTGATGCTGGTGAGATGGATCATGGCGTGGTTGCGTCAAAAAAGCGCCAATGTACCACAGCTGAGGGGAGGCTGCAAGGAGGTTGTTGCGGCACTGCCATCAGCGAATCCGCACCTGGAGCTTTTCAGGGCATCATGGCGGGAGCGGGGGAGCCTGGGGCGCGCGTGGTGAAATCGCCTTCGTCGGTCTCAGAAGGGAGGTGGGGAATCGAAGGCGAGCGCTTCGCCTGTGGCCGGATGGTGGAAAGCCAGATGGCTGGCGTGGAGGAGCATCGGGTCTCCGTCACTGCCCCAGCCATAGAGACTGTCGCCGACGATGGGGCAGCCCAGGCCCAGGGGGTGGGCTGCGTGGAGCCGGATCTGGTGGGTGCGGCCGGTGAGCGGAGTGAATTCGATCCTGGTCCTGCCATCCGCCGAATCCAGAACGCGCCAGCGGGTGATCCCCATCCTGCCGTGCACCGGGTCGTGGACCTGGTGCGGCCGGTTATCGGGGTCGAGCCGGAAGGGTAAATGGATTTCGCCGGCATTGCCATCGACGATACCTTCCAGCAGGGCCAGGTACCTCTTTTCCACCTGGCGCGTCTCGAACTGCCGGCCCAGGTGGCGGCGGGCCTCGGC
>CAYYWK010000162.1:0-6828 GCA_964475345.1 uncultured Desulfobulbus sp. | reverse complement strand
GGTCCTCATCGGGCGTACCTTCGGCTGTCCAGGGGAGCAAAATGGGGGCTTGCGGTCAGTTTGAATGTATGTGCCCGGTATTCGACGCTGGTAGCCAGAACGCCGACTCCGTATTTCACCGCCCGTGCCGGGCTGATCGACGATGCGTCTTCAAAGTACAGCGTGGGGCAGGTTATCTCTCCAATGGCAAAACCGGCGTAAATGATCTGGGCAAGCATCTGGTTATCGAAGAGAAAGTCGTTGGAATTGACGTCAAGGGGCAGGGTCCGCAGAATCTCTCCCGAAAAGGCCCGGTAGCCGGTGTGATATTCCGAGAGCTTGTGCCCAAGCAGCAGGTTCTGGAACAGGGTCAGCAAACGGTTCGCACAATACTTGTACAGCGGCATCCCCCCTTTCAGGGCTCCGGTGCCGAGAATACGTGAACCGAGGACGCAATCGAACAGGCCGTCAGCAATCAGCGACGCCATCGGCAGAATCAGCTTTGGGGTGTACTGGTAGTCGGGATGGAGCATGATAACGATATCTGCCCCCTTTTCCAGGGCCGCCTTGTAGCAGGTCTTCTGGTTGCCCCCGTACCCGAGATTCCTGTCGTGGACGATGGTCGAGATGCCCAGTTCCTTGGAAAGGGAAGCGGTGTTGTCGTCACTCCGGTCATCGACCAGAATGACTTCGTCGACCGTGGGGAATGGGATTTCCCGGTATGTCGCGAGCAGGGTCTTGGCCGCATTGTAGGCGGGCATGACCACAACGACTTTTTTTCCGTTGAGCATATTGCACCTCAGATTTTCACGCGATACAGCGCATGCTGCTGAAAGTGAAATAATTCTATGAGATTATTCGTGCGAAAGGAAGAAAAAATTTTCTGTTCTTGTAAGGAAAGTCGTGAAATTTCAACATCCAAGAGGTTGTGCCAGATGAGGAGATGGGTGATTCCCTGCCGCTGCAGCTGGTGGGCGATCTCCTCACCTGATGTCGAGCTGTTGATGAGGGCAATCAGCTGGCTCTTGCCATTGCGCAGGTCAAATTCGTGGGGAATGTCGAAGTAATATCCGCGGTTGCCAAGAAAAACTGCCAGGATTCTGTCGTCTTGGGTGAGATGTTGATTGGCGTAGTGGACGACCTGGTATTCCGGCCAGCGCTGGGTGATATATTCATCCCTGCTGACTGTTCCCCGCAGATAGGGCAGTGGATCAACCTCAAACCAGAGTTTATGGAGATAGAGGGCATTCAATCCCAGTGCCGTCAGTAGGCAGGCAACTGGGAGGAAATTTCGCACTAAAGGCCAGTTCCGATCCCGGATGATGGTGGTGAGATTGTTCAGTCCATACATGCTGAGAATGGCGAGGCATGGCAGCGCAGGGGCGAGATAGCGCACCCTGGCTACACCCTGGCCCAGAGCCAGCAGGATGAACAGCAGAGAAAACACACCCAAAAACAGGCGTTCCCGACCGTGTTGCGGATTCGACGGTCTGCAGATAAATGCGGCAATGGGCAGAAACAGCAAAAAAGGATTGAGGCGACCGTCGAAGAACTGCGGATTGTTGTCCTGACCTTGGAAAAACATCCTCACAGGCAGCAGGATGGTTTCAATGAGGGATTCGTTGAAGGCGAGTTTGCGCTCGAGAATCGGTGAATGGTGGGCATACAGTCCGGCGGCATCGCCAGGATTGAATATCGACTGGAAGAGCGGGAACAGCGGATTTCCTGTCCACAGGGAATTGCGAATCAACCATGGGGAGAATGTCAGCAGAGCGCCGATGAAAAAGACCAGCGCCGGATACAATTGGGAAAATTGCCGTTGGTGCGGTTGACGAGGTGTAAAGAGGGGGAGCAGGCAGCAAAGGATAAGGATGACAAGTATGCCGCTGTACTTCGTTCCTGCTGCCAGACCGGCGCAGCAGCCGGCCAGGAAAAGTATCCATAAACCTATATTGTTATCTCTGTTAATCCAGCGCAGGCAAAGGATGATGCTGGAGAAGGAAAACAATGTCAGGCCTAGGTCGACGTATGCGGTGGTGGAGAGTCTGGCGATAACTGGCGTGGAGAGGAACAGAAGCGGCCCGGAGATCGCAAGCCAATGCGGTAGCCTTGCAGCGAGGTGGCGATACAGTAAAAAGCAGGTTGCCAGGCCGAAGAGGAAGTGGATGAGCTTTGGTAGGATGTCGTTTCCTAGATACAGCGGCCCGAGGTAGAGCAGGTCAACATTCATCGGGTAATAGGAAAAGTCCAGAGAGGGTATCTCGAAAATTTTTTCATGCTGCAGGTAGAGCTTAGGGATGGCCAAGTGGTGTACCAGTGCATCACGACTGATCGGAGGCACGCTAGCCATGAGGAGAAGAGCGATACCCAGGCCCACCAGTAGGAAGGTCAGGAAAATACTGAACGTACGTGCAGATTTAACAGCTTCCAAACGGTTCATTGTTGTTTGGCTGATGGGTTGTATGGGTCAATTATCCAGATCCGATGGAATGTTGGGAAAGTAGAGTCACATGAAAAAAAAAGGCAGCACAGGGTATCCCCTGCGCTGCCTTTCCATCTGAGATAACGATCAGCTTACATGTTTTTTGTGAAGGTGCTGTTGCCGCTGTTCCAGCCGGCGTTGGACTGGGCGGTTTTGTAGGCGGTTGGACACCGGCCGCTGACATCTGTTATAACAACTGTCATTGAGGTTGCTGCGGTACCGTTCAGAGTACCTGTGTTGCCATTCGAAAGGGCCTTGAAGACGACGTTCCCGAGGGTGGTGCCGGCTGCTGCAAGGTTACCAGTGATCGCTGCAGTGTGCGATGGAATCGCATAGTAGTCTGCCAAGGTTCCGAGTACCGAGTTCGCATCCGACTCAGCTCCGGAGCAGTAGCCCTTGTCGCGGAAGGAGATGTAGTTGGGGATGGCGACCGCTGCCAGGATACCGATGATGGCGATGACGATCATGAGCTCGATCAGGGTGAAGCCTTTCTCGTTACGGGTGTATCTCTTCATGGTGTGTTCCTCCTGTAATTGGGGTGATTGCAGTTGCGCCTGTGTATTCAGCGCCTATGGTTGACTTGGAAACCTTCTAGCAAAACGGATGCCATTAGTCAATCGCGTTCCTATTGTCATGCAATTTCTAATGATTGTCAATAGTCATGGCCGAGAAATGCTGCTCCGAATCTGATGCAGTTAGCAGAAATGTCTTCTCGAATGGTTCGATTGACCTTTTCCACTGCCAATAATTATCACTTGGTGACACAATTTGTCACTGATTGATAGTCAGGAGTGGTCAGTAGATGCTGCTGGTTTCTGGTTTCCTGCGTGAAAAGCGGGGAGGTGAGGCAGCGAATAGGTGTATCGCTCTTCATGCTTGACCATTTCCGGTGCCAAAACCGGTGCCAAAACACATGTTCAGCATGAAGGCTTTCTCGTCGAGTTCCCTGCAGAGTCATCTAACGCATTGATTTCTCTTTTCAAGAATCCCTATCTGTGCAAGTATAGAGTGATCCTGTACGGAGCCCCTGTTACGGAAGTGCCTCCCATCCTGCGTGAGTGGAATGCGTTCAATCGGCCTCAAGCTCGGCATCACCGGTACAATTGCGATACTCGTTACCACGGCGGTGGTGCTCGGCAATATCATCGTCATCCTGTTCTGGCACCGCAGCCTGGTGTTGGCCGAGGTCAGCCATGTCCGGACGATGACTGCCCTCTGGGGGCAGCTGATCATCCGCGAGAAACCCGTCGAAACGGTAACCGTCGATGATCTTGTTCGCGTCTGCGAGGCCTTTGGCACCGGGTGTCGCGGAGTGGCCTTCTTCAACGGGGCATCGCTGCTTGCCACTGGTTTCGACGAGAATGACAGCTCCCTCGTCGAAGTGACCCAGCTTGCCGGTCGTGCCGGGGAAGAGGCGATCCGCTTCGTCGGTTCGGCCGTCGGCGGGTTTATCTTCGGCGGCAGGCGCATGGTTTTTGCGGTGCCTCTGGAACTGAGCGGTCAGCAGGGGCTCGGGATGGGCATGGTGGTCGACATGAAGAGTGCCTATCAGCTGTTCCGGGAACACCAGAAGATCATCCTCGCCTACATGCTCCTCAACATCCTCCTGCTGACGGTTATCGGCCTGTTCCGGATGATCAACCTGGTGGTCCGCCCCATCGAGAGAATGGTGCGGATATCCGAGACCTATGGCCCGACCGGCGGCCTGTCGTTCATCACCGAAGGGACCGGCAGCGAGCTCCGCCAGCTTTCCTATTCCCTGAACGGGATGATGGCCCGCATCGAGGAGGACCGGAAGATGCTGCGCCAGACAATCCAGTCCCTCGAGCAGGCCAATACCAGGTTGCTCGAGACCAGAACGGAGATGATCCGGGCGGAGAAACTGGCGGCGGTCGGCCGGCTTTCCGCCGGTCTTGCCCACGAGATCGGCAACCCGATCGGCATCGTCCAGGGGTATCTTGAGCTCCTTGCCGGCGCCGATATCGGCGAGGACGACAGACGGCAGTTTTCGGGCCGGGCAATAGCCGAGCTGCAGCGCATCAGCGAGCTGATCCATAGACTGCTTGATTTTTCCCGCGCCAGCACGCAGAAGCCTGAAGCGGTATCGGTGCAGCAGCTGCTTCGCGAGGTGGTGGAGATGTTCGGTACCCAGAAAAAAGCCCCCAAGGTGGATCTGCGGCTGGAATGTTCGAATGGAGGTGACGTGGTCGTCGCCAGCGAACAGGAATTGCGCCAGGTCTTCCTGAACTGCCTGATCAATGCCGCGGACAGCATCAACGAGCAGGGGGAGAACTATCCCGGCAGGATAACCGTGAGGTGCAGCGTGCAGCCCGGAGCGCCGCCGATGATCCGGGTGGCGGTCGCCGACAACGGCAAGGGGATCGAGGAGCAGTGGCTGGAGACGATCTTCGATCCGTTTTTTTCAACAAAAGAGCCGGGAAAGGGGACAGGCCTCGGCCTTTCCGTCTCCCATTCCATCCTTGAAGCGGCCGGCGGCCGGATACGTGCCGAAAACCTTGCCGACGGTGGCGCGGAGATCATCATCGAGCTGCCGCAGGCAAACTCCTCCGAGGTAAAGTGACAGTATGAGCGCGATTCCCGAACGAAGGCTGCTGATCATCGATGACGAGGAGAACATGCGCCACATGCTGCAGGCCCTCGTCAGCCGGCACGGGTACCAGGTGGAGACGGCGGCCGGGGCGGAGGAGGCCCTTGCCGTCATCGGCAAGCGGCATTTCGATTTCATCCTCTGCGATGTCCGCATGCCGGGGATGGACGGGATGGATTTTCTCGCCAAGGGCATCGATCGGCTGCAGAACTCGACCGTCATCATGATGTCCGCCTTCGGCAGCATCGACACCGCCATCGAGGCGATGAAGGCCGGCGCCTATGATTTCATCTCCAAGCCCTTCAAGGCCGACGAGGTGATCATGGCCCTGCGCAAGGCGGAGGAAAGAGAGGCCCTGCGCCGGGAAAACCGGCGGTTGCGCCAGGAAATCTCCGCGATCAGGGGCGGCGGCGG
This sequence comes from uncultured Desulfobulbus sp., assembly GCA_964475345.1. GTDB lineage: Bacteria > Desulfobacterota > Desulfobulbia > Desulfobulbales > Desulfocapsaceae > Desulfoprunum. The sequence goes on along the minus strand of CAYYWK010000162.1, from coordinate 1,345 downwards.
TTTTTCGCGGATTATCACCAACAACGCCGAGATGCTCTCGCTTATCGCGGTGGCCGGCAAGGTCGCCCGCTACGATTCGACGGTGTTGATCACCGGCGAGTCGGGCACGGGCAAGGAACTGGTGGCGCGGGGCATCCACGAGGCCAGTCCGCGCCGGGAGCGGCCGTTTGTCGCCATCAACTGCGGCGGGATTCCTGAGACCCTGCTGGAGAGCGAACTCTTCGGGTTCGTCAAGGGGGCCTTCACCGGTGCCGATCGCAGCAGAAAAGGGCTGTTCGAGGAAGCCGAGGGCGGAACCCTCTTCCTCGACGAGGTCGGGGAACTGCCGCTGCCGTTGCAGGTGAAGCTGCTTCGCGTCCTGCAGGAGAGGGAGATCAGGCCGCTCGGCACCGCGGCTTCCCGGAAAATAGACGTGCGCATCCTCGGCGCGACGGCGCGCGAGCTGGCGGATGAGGTCAGGCAGGGCAGGTTCCGTGAGGACCTGTTCTTCAGGCTCAACGTGATCCATCTCCAGATACCGCCGCTCAGGCGGCGGCAGGCCGATATCCCCCTGTTGTGCAGGCATTTTCTCGAAAAACTCGACCAGGACATGGGCGTCGGCAGGCGGGTGCTGGCACCGGAGGTCATGGTCCGTTTTGAAGGGTACCGTTGGCCGGGAAATGTCCGTGAACTGGAGAATGTCATTCACCGCTGCGCGGTGCTCGCCGACGAGCAGACCATCCGTGTCGAGCATCTGCCGCAGCACCTGCAGGAGGAGGCCGGGATGACCATTTCCGCCCATCCGCCGGGCGACCTGTCGCTGAGGCAGGCCCAGGAAGCCGTTGAGAAAGAGTATATTCGCAATGCCTTGCTGGCGACAGGGGGGAACCGCCTGCAAGCCTCGAAAATTCTCGAGATGAGCTACCCTTCACTGCTCTCGAAGATCAAGAAGCATGCCATCGATGCCGTGAGAGAGCCGTAAGGCAGTACAGCCGCCTATAGAAAACTGGGCAGTTCAGCCTGGCGGGTGCCTGTGCAATCAAATATTTGATATAAATGAAAAATTAAATAAACCGCCCCCTTTCAGTGATGCAGGTTTGCTATAAACATCACAGTCATGGCCATGAGGCCCCTCTTCCTCCATCGTCGGTGGCATGTGCGACCATCCCGCCGATCGGCTGCTTGTAGTTCATAAATTGTAAGCCTGTCAGAAAATAGCTGCTGGCAGCTGACCGCAGGACATCTTCTCTCTGCCATTTTCTCCTTCTGGAAAATTCCATCATTTGGCTTCTCGTCAACCTCGGAAGAGTTCTCCTTCGCAGGCGAAAAACTCATAATCGCCCTGTGAGGTTGTGTTTCATGTTCT
>CAYYWK010000161.1:0-6861 GCA_964475345.1 uncultured Desulfobulbus sp. | reverse complement strand
CGGACTCCCTGTCAAGTCCAAAGGCCCCAGCTGCCGGATTGAGCCTGGGTTTCCCGCTCTTTCTGCCTCTCCCCCTCCCTCGACCTGCTCCCAAACCGGCCCCGGCGCGCCCGGCCACCCCCCAGCGCCCGGCCACCCCCCAGCGCCCGGCCACCCCCCAGCGCCCGACTACCCCAGCGATATCAGAGCCTGCACCAGCCAGACAGGAAACCGATCAACAATCAACAGAGGACAACGAGATGACCAATATTCAGAAAATCCTTGCTGAATTCACCAACATCGAAGGCGTACACACTGCCTGCCTGGTCGGTCGCGACGGCTTTCTGCTTGACAGCCTCGCTCGTTCCGGCATCGACGCAGAAATGATCGGGGCCATCGCCTCGTCAGGCTTCGGTTCTGCTGAATCAATGGGCATGCAGCTCGGCCAGGGAGATCTGTCCATGACCATGCTTGAATACGGCAACGGCCCAGTCCTGTTCTCGCCGGTCGGCGATGAAGCCTTTCTGGTTATCGTTGCCGACAAGGACACCAACCTCGGTTGGATCCGAATCGCCATCAAGAAGAATTCGAAGAGAATTCAGGAAGCAGCTTCCCTGTAGGACAGTGGAGGCCGGGTCCTGAATGGGCCCGGCCTTCGATTTCCCCAGGGGCCCCTGAAATGGCGGGACCATACCCCCTTCCCACTCTTCACTGTACGCCCTGAGACCTGCGGAAAAGGTTCCGCCGGTCTATTCCTCGCCGTAGTTCTTTCGGTAGAATTCGGCGAACTGAGCAAACTGGACCTCGTACTTCTTTATCAGGATCCTCGCCTTGGCCAGCCATTCTTCCTTGGTGGTCATTACAAAGATAAAGAACGGCTGTTCCGGCATGTGACGGATGATGAAGTGGTACTGACTGGTGGTTACCAGGATGTCCTCGACCTCCTCATTATCTGCCAGGAGACGGATGGCCTTGGCGTTTGAGCGGACAATCGAGGCGAGGTACGCGGACGCGGCATCGGTTTCGATATCTTCGCGGCGCCTCACCGCCGCAATCGACATGCCATCCTCAACGGTGACTACGGCAGCCGCCAGAATGCCGGGCAGCTCCCTTGACATTCGCTCGATGAGACTCTGCAGTTTGTGTATCATGGATGGTTCCTTTACATGTCCTAAGGGTATGATTCATACGTATTTTTTATCTTACCACTTCAGGATTGTATTGTGAATACAGAAGCTGTTTTTTCCTTGGGCCAGGTTATATACCGTTTTCAAGAGCTAGACGAAACGGTATCCACAGCAGGAATGACCGATCAAGGGTCACTCTCCCCACCTGCCAGTCTCGCTCCAGACTGCTGCGGCCTCCACCACCGGATCTTTCTAAAAACAACCTGAATCCCGGCCGGAATCTCCAATTGACAGGGCCTCCCACTGGCGGTATATCCAGGGAATCTGTTACCCCCAGAGCAACTCTGCCTGCCGGCAGCGACGATACCCATCCATCTCCAGCAACGCCCTTAAAGATGCCTGTCCCCAGACTCACCTTCGTGCCGCGGTTCATACCCACCCGGAATTTGACGGATTTCCATGGCGCGTATTCACCATCACCACTCTTGGAACCAGTCCCGCCGGAAAGACGACCATGCGGGCGGTAGTGCAGCGGGTCAGCCGGGCAAAGGTTGTGGTCAGCCAGCAAGAGCTTGGTGCCATTGGCCCCGGCCTGGTCATTTTTCTGGGTATCCATGGCAGGGACGGGACGGATCAGATACAATGGATGGCCGACAAGATCGCCAACCTGCGCATCTTTGAGGACGATGATGGGAAAATGAATCGCTCACTGCTCGACCTCGACCGGGAAATGCTTATCATCTCCCAATTTACGCTCTACGGCGATTGCCGAAAAGGCCGGCGGCCGGGGTATTCCGACGCCGCACCGCCTGCCCACGCCGAACCTCTGTACCTGCGCTTTGTCGAAACAGTCCGGCAGTTGGGGGTACATGTCGCCACAGGCCGTTTCCAGGCGGCGATGGAGGTGGAACTGGTCAACGACGGCCCGGTGACGCTGCTCATCGACTCAGACAAACTCTTTTAAGCCGCTCCGCCGGGTTTCAGGCGGGGAGACAGCAAGGACGAACATGACATCACTCCCAGGACAGACCTGCTCGGGATTCACCTTGAAAAAGCACGCCGTCATCGAAGAAATCGGCTCCGACGTCTTTCTCTTCGAGCACCAGGCGCTCGGTTGCCCGCTGCTGGCAATCAAAAACGATGACAGCAACAAAACCTTTTCGGTGGCCTTCAATACCATTCCCACCGACTCCACCGGCGTCGCCCATATCCTCGAGCACTCGGTACTCATGGGGTCGAAGAAATATCCGGTCAAGGACGTTTTCGGCGAGATCCACAAGGGCGGCCTGATGACCTTCCTTAATGCGATGACCGGCTCGGATGTCACCTATTACCCATTCGCGACGCGCAACCTCAAGGAATATTTCAACATCATGGACGTTTACTGCGACGTCGTGTTCAATCCTCTGCTTGAGCGCAGCACCTTCGAGCAGGAGGGCTGGCACTACCACCGTGAGCATCCCGACGACCCGCTCCAGTTCCAGGGCGTGGTCTTCAACGAGATGAAAGGCGCCTTTTCCGATCCGATCCGGCTGATATTCTATCATATATTTGCCGGTCTGATGCCGGGGTCGACATATGCCCACGAATCCGGCGGCGACCCCAAAAACATCCCCGATCTCAGCTACGATGCCTTCTGCGCATTCCACCGTGAGCACTACCACCCCTCGAACGCGCTCTTCTTTGTCTACGGCGACGCGCCGCTGAACGATGAACTTGCCTACCTGCAGGAAAATTTCCTCGTCTCCTTTCCGGAGAAAGGCCCCATCAGCCGTATTGTCGAGGGGGCGCGGACCGACAGCCCGGTGTTCATCTCCGACACCTACGCCGTCGATTCCCAGGACACCACCGCCAAGACCTTCCTCGCGGTGGGCACCTCGGTCGGCTCTGCCGCCGACCGTCTGCAGAACGCCGCCTTCCAGGTGATCGCCAACATTCTCTACAATTCCGACGGCTCACCGCTGAAGAACGCCATCGTGTCCAGCGGCCTGTGCAAGGACTTCGGCGGTTTCTTTCTGTCCTCGTCCTGTACAAGAACCTTCATGATCACCTACCTGGTCGGCAGCGAACCGGAGCACCGCGAGCGCTTCCTCGAACTCTACACCACCACCCTGCAGGACATGGTCGATCGCGGCCTTGACCATGACCTTGTCCTGTCGGAGCTGAACAAGTACGAGTTCAATTTCCGTGAGGAGGCCAGCAAGGCTCAGCGGGGCCTGGATCTGATCGGTAAGGCAATGAACGCTCTCAAATACGACCGTGATCCCTTCGCCGCCCTTCAGGCCGAGGACCTGATTGCGACCATCAGGGGCAAGGCCCTCGACGAGCGGTATTTCGAGGAACTGATTGCCAGGTACCTGCTCGACAACCCTTCGACGGCAACCATCACCCTCGTTCCCGACCCCGAGAAACCGGCCCGTACCCGAGCCGCGGAGGAGGACCGACTGGCGGAGCATGCCCGGACGCTGAGCCCTGCCCAGGAGGAACAACTCGTCAACCGCACCCGCGAACTGATGGCCATGCAGCTGGCCCCCAACACCCCGGAAACCCTGGCCCTGCTGCCGCAGCTTGCCTTGGGCGATCTGACGCCGGACGTCGACTTCCATGCCGTCAAACCAACCTCGATGTTCGGCAGGGAGGTCCTGGTCAACGAACTGGAAACCAACCACATCTCCTATATCGACCTTGGTTTCGACTTTTCCTGCGTCCCTCCGGAACTCCTGCCATGGATCGACCTGTTCGGCACCATCGTCACCGAAATAGGCACCACCCGTCTCGATTACATGCGTTTTGCCAAGGAGATCGCCACCTGCACCGGCAGCTTCAACCACTCGCTGAGCACCTACAGCCGTCTCGGCTCCCCGGAGCAGGTCCGGCCGGTGCTCTGGCTGCACCTCAAATGCCTGCCGGAATACCTGGAGCGGTCGCTGCAGCTTGTCGCCGAGATCCTCTCCGACGTCTCCTTCGCCGATCGCACCAGGATCCGGGAAATCGTCGGACGCGAATTCGCCTGGGCCGAACACTCGGTCCAGAGCGAGGGGTATGGCCTGGCAGCCGCCCGCGTCTCCGCGCACCTCAGCCTCGCCGGCCGCTATGCGGAGATGTTTAACGGCGCCACCGCCTATCTGGCGTTGAAAAAACTGGCCCTCAACTACACCGCGCTGGAGGAGGAATTCCTCGCCGCACTGAAACGGCTGGCCGCCCTACTGTTCAACCGCGACAACCTGCTGCTGACCATCACCGCCGACAGCCGGGAAATCGGCCGCTTCTCCACCCTCGGCCAGGTCATCGACGGGGCGCTCGCCGGAACCCCGGTCAGCCGCCACACGCTGCCGCCGCTGGATCTTCCTGACCATGAAGCCTTCATCACCTCTGCCGAGATCGTCTACGCCGTCCTCGGCGGCAGCATCCTGCCGGAAGGCGCCGGTTACAGCGGCCGGTTCGAGGTGCTCAGAACCTTCCTCTCCCGCGACTACCTGTGGAATACCGTCCGCCAGATGGGCGGTGCCTACGGCTGCTTCATCCAGTTCAACCAGGTTACCGGCAACATTGCCTTCGTCAGCTACCGCGACCCGCAGGTCCGCAAGACCTACGAGGCCTACGAGGCCATCGCCGATGTCGTCGCCGGCCTCGACCTGCCGCAGGCGACGATGGAACAGCTGATCATCGGCACCTACGGCAGCTACACCCCGCACCAGAGCCCCGCAGCACAGGGGGCAACGGCCCGCAACGAGTACCTCAGCGGTATCGATGCCGACTACAAGCGACAGCGGCTTGCCGAGATCATTTCCGCGACACCGGCCGATCTGCGCTCCTTCGCCCCGGCCTTTGCCGCCATGCAGAACGCCAGCCACCGGGCAGTCATCGGCAACCGGGCGAAAATCGAGGCCGACCGGAACCTTTTCAACCAACTGACGGATCTCTGATATGCATACCAATCGTTTCGACTCCGCCGCCGCCGGCTGGGACACAAAGGACCAGCGACGGGAACTGGCCGCCGCCATCGCCGCCGGTATCGCCGGGCTGCCGCTGCGCCCGGAAATGGAGGCGCTGGAATACGGTTGCGGCACCGGCCTGGTCGGCCTGGCGTTGGCCCCTCGCCTGTTGTCGCTCACCGCCTGCGATTCCTCGCCGGGAATGCTGCAAGCCCTTGCCGACAAAATCACCACCTCGGGGATCACCAATGTCAGCCCGCTGCTTCTCGACCTGCACCATGAGAGTTGTCCCGGGCAATTCGACCTGGTCTTCTCGGCGATGACCCTCCACCACCTGACCGAGGTCGAAACCGTTCTCGGAAGGCTGGTCTCAGCGGCAAAGCCTGGCGGCCTGCTCGCCCTGGCCGACCTGGACCGCGAAGACGGCTCGTTTCATGGCGACAACTCCGAAGGCGTCGTCCACCACGGTTTTGACAGGGAATGGCTCGCCGACCTGCTCACCCGAAAGGGATGCGGCAGCATCGCCGTCCGCACCGTGCACACCGTCGTCAAGCCGGACACCAGTGGCACCCCCCGGGCCTATCCGGTATTCCTGCTCACAGCGGCCGTGGACAGACCATAATCGATCCAGCACCGGGCCTGCGAACAGCCCCAGGCCTGATGCCGGCTGAACCTCAACCACCATTTCGTCAAGGAGAACGTCATGCAGTATTCCTCTGAGATAGAGCACATGTGCCGGGTAGCGCAGGGGACCAACCATGGCCCCGCGCCGATTCCCCAGGAAGGCGGCTGGACCCAGGCCCGCGAAGTCCGCGACATCAACGGCCTGACCCATGGGGTTGGTTGGTGCGCCCCGCAGCAGGGCGCCTGCAAGCTCACCCTGAACGTCAAGTCCGGAGTGATCGAGGAAGCCCTGGTGGAGACCCTCGGCTGCACCGGCATGACCCATTCGGCGGCGATGGCCTCCGAGATCCTTCCCGGCAAAACCATCCTCGAGGCCCTCAACACCGATCTGGTCTGCGATGCGATCAACGTGGCGATGCGCGAGCTGTTCCTGCAGATCGTCTATGGCCGCAGTCAGTCGGCTTTCTCCGAAGGCGGCCTGCCGATCGGCGCCGGCCTTGAGGACCTCGGCAAGGGGCTGCGCTCGGTCTGCGGGACGATGTACGGGACCAGGGTCAAGGGGCCGCGTTACCTCGAAATGGCGGAAGGCTACGTCAAGGAAATCGCCCTCGACGAGAACGACGAGATCATCGGCTACTCCTTTGTCAACATCGGCCGGATGATGGAGGCAATCAAGAAGGGCGTCGACCCGGCCAAGGCCATCGCCGACGCCTCCGGCACTTACGGCCGTTTCCAGGAAGCGGCCAAGACCATCGATCCGCGGCACGCATAAGGAGAACACCATGGCACTGTTTGAAAGTTACGACAGGCGGATCGGTCAGATAACCCCGGTCCTGGCGAAATACGGCATGGAGACGCTGGAGGAGGCCCGCGAGGTCTGCCTTGCCAAGGGAGTCGACATCGCCGCCATTGTCCGCGGCATCCAGCCGATCTGTTTCGAGAACGCCTGCTGGGCCTACACCCTCGGGGCGGCCATTGCCGTCAAAAAAGGCGAGAAAAAGGCGGCCGCCATCGCCGCCACCCTGGGCGAGGGGCTGCAGGCCTTCTGCATCCCCGGCTCGGTTGCCGATGACCGCAAGGTCGGTCTCGGCCATGGGAACCTGGCATCGATGCTGCTCCGTGAAGAGACCCGCTGCTTCGCCTTCCTGGCCGGTCACGAGTCGTTCGCCGCCGCCGAAGGGGCGATCGGCATCGCC
>CAYYWK010000160.1:0-6866 GCA_964475345.1 uncultured Desulfobulbus sp. | reverse complement strand
GCCGGTGCAGCCAATCGCCAGCCACATCTGCAGCCGGCCGGCACTCCGGTTCTGTTCCACCAGAAAGGACAGCAGAGGCCACGCCAGTCGCAGGAACTCGCGGCCTGCCGGGTTGTCGAGAACATAGGCGGCGACCTCAGGAGCGCGGCCGGTCAGCTCCCGCATCTCCTCAACCCAGTAGGGATTCGGGAGAAAGCGGACATCCCAGAGATGCGTCGCATCACCCGGCAGACCGTGTTTGAATCCGAACGAGGAAAGGGTCAACTGCAGCCTGTCTTCCATATCCGTCTCTCATCCTGTAGTGTAGAATGGCCGCATCCGACCCGGGCGCGACCTGGTTTGGCAGAACACTTTCTCATCCCGTACACTCCTCTCACTCCAGCAGGCGCCGGCCCGTGCACAACCGAACACCCGCAACCGCCACCCGGATGCTCCGCCAGTGGCGGCGACAGAGCCGCTACCGCGACATCGTCCGTGTCTGCCTGCCGCTGGTGGCGAGTATGTCGGCGACCACGGTGATGGAATTCACCGACCGCGCCTTCCTCGCCAACTACAGCCTGGCGGCGATCTCCGCCGCCGCTCCAGCCGGCATCACCGCCTTCCTGTTCATGGCCTTCTTCGGCGGGGTCGGCAGCTATGCCGGCGTCTTCATCGCCCAGTACAGCGGCAGCGGCGCCCATCGGCAGATCGGCCGGGTGCTGTGGCAGGGTATCTACTTCACACTGTTCTCCGGCCTGATCTTCTGGCTGCTGTCCCTGTTCGCCGCCAGGCCGCTGTTTGCCCTCGCCGGCCACAGCCCGGAGGTCCAGGCCCTGGAACGGACCTATTTCGACATCCTCTGCCGCGGCGGCATCCTCCACGTCGCCGTCGCCACGCTGTCGACATTCTTTGCCGGACGGGGGATGACCCGGCCCGTGCTGCTGGCCACCCTGCTCGGCGTAATCGTCAACATACCTCTCGATTACGCCCTGATCTTCGGCCGCTGGGGCATGCCGGAGATGGGCATCGCCGGCGCGGCCATCGCCACGGTCTGCGGCTGGGCGGTCAGCCTTGCGCTGCTGGCCATATTGATCTTTACCCATGACCATGACCATCGCTTCGCCGTCTTCGGCAACCGGGCTTTCAGCGCCGAGCTCTTCGTCCGCCTGCTGCGCTACGGCATACCAGGTTCGCTCCAGTTCAGCGTCGACATCCTCGCCTTCACGATCTTCCTGCTGCTGGTGGGGCGGATCGGCGACATCGAGCTGGCCGCCACCAACATCGTCCTGTCGATCAACGCCGTCGCCTTCATGCCGTCGATGGGCGTCTCGCAGGGCATCAGCGTGCTGGTCGGCCAGGCCCTGGGGGCGCGGCAGCCGCAGCAGGCAAGAGCGGCGGTGTGGAGCGGCATCCACCTGCTGATGGCCTATATCGCCATCATCGACCTGCTGTTCATCCTCTTCCCGGAGGCCATCCTCGCCCCCTTCCTGGCCGCCTCCGGCGACCCCGCCACCGCCGCGGCGATACGTGCCACCGCTGTGCCGATCCTCCGCATCATCTCGGCCTACCTGTTCTTCGACGCCCTCTACATGGTCTTCAGCGGGGTGCTGAAGGGTGCCGGCGACACCCGCTTCATCATGGTCTGCGTCGGCTTCGCCTCGGTTTTCTGCCTCATCGTGCCGGTCTCGCTGGGCATCCTGGTCTTCGGGATGGGCGTCATCGGCGCCTGGCTGTGGGTGCTGGTCTTCGTCTTCGTCCTCTTCCTGCTCTCGGCTGGCCGCTACCGCCGCGGACTCTGGCAGCGGATGCTGGTCATCGAGGAGTCGGCCGGCTGATGCCGGTCATCACGCGACCGGGTCAGCCTCGACCGCCTTCTTCAACCGCAGCACCAGCAGCATGGCCACCACCAGCATGCACAGCAGCGAAGCGAGAAAGGCCTGCCAGCCGAAGCGCTCGAAGAAAAAGCCGGGCAGGAAGGAGCCCATCGTCCCGCCGGTATAGTAGAACGAGATATAGACGCCGTTGGCAATGGCCTTGCTGTCGCTGGCCAGCTTGTTGACAAATCCCGAAAGCAGCGAGTGGGCGAGGAACAGGCCGGTGCAGAAGACGAACATCGCCACGAACATCACAGCATACTGCTCAACCATGAAAATCAGCGTGCCGACGAAGAAGATGACGATACCCGCCCTGATCGCCGCGATCTCGCTGCCGAAATAACGGATGATCCGCCGACTGTTGAAGGAGACGAAGATGCCCATGCTGTAGCCGAAATAGAGCAGGCCGACGCCGGCCTGGCCGAGTACCGTGCCCACCCTGCGCAGTTCGAAGGGCAGGATGTTCATCAGCGCCGAGAAAACGAAAAACAGGCAGAAGATGGCCAGATACAGCCACAGGAACCGGCCGCTCCGCAACAGGCCGGTGATATCGGTCAGCCGTGGCCGGGCGTAGGCCATCTTGACATCGCGCTCCAGGCAGGACAGCAGCCAGGAGGCACCAATCAGCGCCAGGCCGAGGACGAAGAAAAACGCCCGCCAGCCGAACAGTTCGGTGGACAACCCGGAGAGGAAGCGACCGAGGAAGCCGCCGATGATCGTCGCCCCGATATACATGGCGATGGCGTGCTGCACATCCTCCCGGGCCGTGGAATAGGAGATGTAGCTCATCAGCGAGGTGAGGATCGCCGGGATGATCAAACCCTGCACCGCCCGCAGCAGCAGCAGCGTCATGTAGTCGTTGGCCAGGGCGAAGAAGAATTCGAGAACCCCGAGCAGGGCCAGGGCCAGGCGCACCAGCACCTTGGCGGAAAAAGCCTCGAGCAGGTAGCCGTAGAAGAGCGGGGCAAAACCCAGGGGGGCCATCATCAGCGTGGTGAAGAGAATCGCCTGCAGGCTGCTGAGCTGGAACTCTTTCTGGAATACCGGCTGGATGGGCTGTGCGGCGTAGAGCGAGCAGATCGTCACGACGGTGGCGAAATATATCAGTCGGATCGGCGTCATCGACACGGCGGTTTCCTTGGGGGTGGCAGGACAGCGACAGGCATTGGCGGCTCAGCATACCAGACTTTGCCGGGATTTCCACCCATGCGCGACGCTCTCCTGCAGGAAGCAGAAGAAGGCGACGGCTACCGCCTGCAGGCGGCGGCATTTTCAACACCGGGGATGACTGATCGGCAGACGATGCGTATATTCTCCTTGTGACCGGGCAGAACGGTGCCCCGGAAAGTGCCACTGTTTCTTCCACCTGCAGGAGGTTGCCATGCACACCAATATCGGCGGTTTTGACCGCCTCGCGAGATTGCTCATCGGTGCCGCGCTCGTCGCCGGTGCCGCCTTCGGATTCATCGGCTTCTGGGGGTACATTGGCGTGGTGCCGATCGTCACCGCCCTCGTCGGCTGGTGCCCGTTGTACAGAGCCCTCGGAGTTTCCACTGTCTGCGCTTCGGGGAAATGTCACTCCCATTGCCAGCCTGCCGGCCCGAAATAAGCCGCCAGCCTGGCCACGACGACCGCCTGGAAAAATGCGAAGCTCCTGCCCGGATCGGGTAGACATGGGAAGGGAAAAAGAAAGGGAGAGAGACCGGCCGGCCCCTCTCCCTGATTTTTTTTGAATGGCGGCGAATCAGAGAGCTGTCTCGATCGCCGTTTTCAGGGATGTCATATCGAAGGGTTTGTCGATATGGCCACAGAACCCGTGGTCACTGTAGTGGGTCATGCTGGGATCGTTGGAATACCCGCTCGATACCAGAACCTTCGCCTGCGGATCGATTGCGAGAATTTCCGAAACAGCCTCCTTGCCCCCCATCCCGCCGGGAATCGTCAAGTCCATGATCACCAAATCAAAGGCCTCACCACTCTCGAGGCGTTCCCGGTAGAGTTGAATCGCAGCCTCCCCGTCCAGCACATGCGTTGCATCATAGCCTAGAAAAGTGAGCATCTGGCAGGCAATTTCACCGATCATCTCCTCATCGTCCATGACAAGGATTTTTCTTTTTTCATCCGCAGAACCCACTCTCGCCTCCTGTAGCGTTTGCCCCTTCTTCCTGTCTCTAGTAAAGTATGCCAGAATGTTTCTGCCGTAGTCAAGGCAATAGCCCAGCAAAGCGAACGTTTTTTAACAGAACATAAATATTGTGTAATTTACCGGAAACATAATATTTATTAGGAATTTCAGGGACTCGCATGTCGATGGAAACGACGCGTGGTGACATCCTCCACCGCGAGGAATGGAACGGCGAACTGGTCGAAGTCATCGAAAACAGTGACAGCCGCTCCCTGTTTTTCGCCTCCCAGTTCCTCCAGAGCAGGATCTCACTGGACCGCCCGGAACGGCTGCTGCTGTCCTACACCCGGTACATGCTGCTCGGCCTGCCGGCCCTGCAGTCGATACGCACTATCCTGATCATCGGTATCGGTGCGGGAGGGCTGGTCCATTTCTGTCACCACCATTTCCCGGAAAGCACTATCGAGGCCGTCGACAATTCGTCCCGTGTCATCGCTCTCGCCCGCGGCTATTTCAAGCTGCCGGAAAACCCGCTGGTCCGCATCCACGTAAGCGACGGCCTGGATTTTCTGAAAAGCCGGGCAGGCGGGGAACCGTTCGACCTGATCCTGGTGGACGCCTTCGATCACCGAGGGATGGCGGAGGGCATCTACACCCTGCCCTTCTTCGAGCACTGCCAGCGCAGCCTGGACCCGGACGGGATGATCAGCTGCAACCTGTGGAGCGGCGACAAACGAAAACTCGACGACATCCGTGACAGCATCTCGGCCTGTTTTGCCGGCCAGATCACCCTGCCGGTTCCCGATCGCGGCAACGTTGTCATCCTTGCCTTCCGCCAGCCGGTTCCCTGGCACCGCTTCACCCTGTCCAGAAAGCGCTGGCAGGACCTTGAACAACGCTTCGATCTTGATTTCCGGAAGATGCTGAAAGTGATCCGCCGCGACAGCCGCAACATGCTGCGGCGCTACTTCCCGTTCTTCAATTGAGGGGACTGCCGCGGTGAACGGCGCTTACGCCAGGTTGCCAAGCGACGACGTCCCCCGGCGGATACGTTCGAGTTGATCCTGAAGATCCCGGATCTCTTTCTCCCAGTACTCTTCAGAGCCGAAGTCGTCGATGGCCCGAGTGTCACCGTCGTCTGCCAGCTGGCGGGCCAGCCAGGCCATGTAGTGGATATAGCGCATTGCCCTGAGCGGCTCGATCAGCCTGAGGCTGCGCCGGTCGAATGGGCGGAAGGTCTCGTATCCCTCGAGGAAGAGATCGATCTCGGCCAGCGACTCGGCCAACCTCCCAGGCAGCAGCATCCACAGGTCCTGCACCGGCGGCCCCATGGCCATGTCGTCGAAATCGATCAGGAGCAGCGGTTCGCCGGGGCGGTGGAGGAGGTTGGCGTAATGGCAGTCGCCATGAATGCGGATCCGTTCGCTGCCGGCGAACAATGGGCGGATTTCGTCGATGATCGTCCCGCAGACGCGCTCCAGGTCGCCTTTCAGGCCAGCCGGCACGACACTGCCCTTGAGCAGCGATTTCAGATGCCTGGCAGTTGAGTGATCGGGGGCCATGACCAGACGGTGCCGCGCGGCACGGACCGCTCCGACGCTGTGGATGCGCCCGAGCAGACGGCCGATTTCAAGCCACTGCTCGTCGCTGTACTCGTCGTGGCTGCGCCCGCCGCGCTTGGCAAAGATGGCATAGCGCAGGCCACGGGTGGTGCCGAGGGTGCCGCCTGCGGCCAGTTTCAGTGGCGGCACGGTCGGGATCTCGCGCGCTGCCAACTCGTGCAGGAAGGCGTGTTCGTCCTCCAGCGCCCTGTCGGTCCAGCGGCCGGGCCGATAGAATTTGATGACCAGGTTGCCGCCCCGCTGCTTCTCCACCTCGTAGACCTTGTTGATGTAACTGGTCAGGGGGCGGAACAGGTTGGTCAGCCGCAGGCCGAGTTCCTCTTCCACCAGACCGAGCACCAGATCCGGCTCCAGTCCGTGAAAGGCATGTCTTCCGGCGGCTGCAGTCTTTTTCATGCGTTGCCTGTTGTCAATGGTTGCCCTGCCTGTGCTCCGTTCCTCTTCCTTCTTTTTAGCCGATCGGGTAAAAAACTGCTCATGAATATCCGTACCGCCACCCTGCCGTCCGGCGACGACCGCCCGACAGGCAGAACCTCGACTGCCGCCTGCCAAGGTTTCTGCCCCAAATGCGGCCGCGACCACCTGCTCTTTGAAAACAGCGCCCGCCGCCACGGCCTCGAGATGATGGAGCACTTTCGCCGCCACGGCTCGATCGATCTTTCGCGCGACACGACGACGAGAGATCCCCGACTCGCCACCGACTGGCTGTACGGAGAGGCCCGCGGCAAGATGTTCGGGGCGCTGGAGTGCCGGGACCCGGGCGGTTCGATCGTCGTCCTGCGGGCCTTTTCCGGTCAGTACAACGGTCTGTGGGAGGTCGACGGCTGGGCCCCGCCGCTCTTTGACAGCCGGCGGCTGGAGGAAATCAGCGCCGCCACCGAAAAGGAGATCAAGCGGCTGGGAGGGAAGATTGCCGCGGCGCCAACCCCGCAGTTGGGCCTGGAACTGCAGCGCCAGCGCCGCCAGCTCTCCCGGAAGCTGATGGAGCAGATCCACGGGCTCTACCGGTTGACCAATTTCCGCGGCGAAACCGTCCCGCTGACAGAGGCATTCGTCGGCGAAGGAGGCATCCCAACCGGCTCCGGTGACTGCTGCGCGCCGAAGCTGCTCAACCTCGCCGCCCGCCGCGGCCTGATCCCGACCGGCATGACCGAGTTCTTCTGGGGCCGGGGCAACCGCTCGAAAAGCCGCCGGCAAGGGCGTTTCTACCCATCCTGCCGTGAAAAATGCCAGCCGATCCTCGGTTTTCTGCTCTGTGGCCTGGAG
>CAYYWK010000159.1:0-6868 GCA_964475345.1 uncultured Desulfobulbus sp. | reverse complement strand
GTGGTGGAGCGCCTCTCCCGCGACTTTTTGTCGCTTGATCTCGATCTGGTGGTGCTGCACCGGGACTGCCCCCGTGCCGGCGCTTGAACGGTATCAGGGGACGTTGCTGCTGATGCAGGCGATGGAGTGGAAGGCCAGCATCGCCAGGACCGCGGCAAGCAGCATGGCCGCGAGGGCCAGATAGACCAGGGCGATGAACAGCAAGCGCAAGAGGGCCGGGATGCTCCGCAGGGCAAGTCGGCAGGCCCGGCAGGCGAGCGTCAGCGGCAGGGTGACGGCAAGCAGCAGCAGCCAGACATTGACGCCGGCATCTCCCGCAGCGGCCGCAGATGCCTGGGGAGGTCGGAGGAAATGGGGGGAAGGCGAGTGGCGCATGGGAGTACCGCTGCTCGGTGATCGGAGGTTGTTGAACGGGGGAATGGCTGCCGCAGCAGTGGAACTGCAAAGAACGAACCACTATGGCGGGTGGGCGAGAGGAAGGGATTGTTAAATACGATTGTTTATTAAATTCGATAGGATGGAATTCTGGCGGGTCGCTGCCCGGGCCACCCGGAGGAGTTTTCCGGTCCGGGGAAGGGGCTGTCGCTGGAGGGAGCAGCAGACAGCTGTGTCAAAAAGAACACAACAGGCTGCAACAGGCGCGCATGGTTCAGGCCTGGGCAGTCTGCAGCGAGGACCAGCGGACGACCCGGTTCCTGCCCTGCTGCTTGGCCTGGTAGAGGGCCTGATCGGCCCTAGTTGCCAGGGCCTCGAGGTTTTCCCCTTCCCTGTACTGGGCAACGCCGATGGAGATGGTGATGGGGGTGGAGATGGTGGTGCTGAGACTGGCCTGGAGTGTTGTGCGGATGCGTTCGGCAAAGGTGGTCGCTTCCTCTTCGTCGGTATCCGGCAGCAGGATAATGAACTCCTCCCCTCCCCAGCGGGCGGCGCTGTCGTAAGGTCGGCAGCAGGCCCGGAGGTGGGTGGCGGTCGCCTGCAGGACCCGGTCGCCGACCCGATGCCCGAGGCTGTCATTGATCCGCTTGAAATGGTCGAGGTCGGCGAAGATCAGTGACAGCGAGGCCTCTTTCCTCCTGCTGACGCGAGCCAGCTCGTCGTTGAAGATGGCGGTGAAATTGCGGCGATTGCTGAGGCCGGTCAGCGGATCGCTGGTGGAGAGGATCTGCAGTTCATCGATCAGGGCGGCGACCTGGCGGTCCTTTTCCTTCCTGACGCTGCCGAGGATGCCGAACAGGGTGCCAAAGAGCAGCGGGTGGACCATGAAGAACCACTGGATTGGGGAGATCAGGGCTTCAACCAGCGGTGAAGGGTGATGCTCGGCGGCGAGGAACACGTAATGCAGACTGATCGTGACGATGGGAATGGGCAGGCCCCAGAGGATACCGAACCAGATATAGGCGTTGCGGACGATGTCGTAACTGAACGGCTGGGCTGCAGCAGTGCAGAATTCCCTGATCTGGGTATGGATCGAATGTGGCATCGGGCGTCCCGGATCGGCGGGGCTGATTCTCTGGCTGTCTGCCCCTGGCTGTGGCAGGGTCGGGAAACGCTTCGTTCCCCTTCTGCCGATGCTGAAATGATAGCAATTCTGCAGCAATTTCACAAGCTGGGAGAATGGCAGGCCCCGTTGTGCGGGCGAGGCACGCATCCTGCACCGGCTGTCATGGCCGCAACCATTCTTCATGGTTCCCGGCCAGTTGCCGGCAGGGCGGAAACGTTTGCGAGGCGGGATAATGGGTGCCACCTTTTCACCCGGGCTGGATATTTTTTACCCATGTTTTCGTGCCAAGGGGCGACGAGACCAGTCGTCATATTCCTTTTAAGTAAATTATTCCAACGACATGTTTTGGTGTGTGGTTTCTGGCATGCACATTGCTTCATAAGTGGCAAAGGCCTTCAACGTGGCGGTGAGCGTCACCGCCTGCCGAAAGAGAAAATGGAGCCGTTGGAATCACGTCCCCGACTTCATCAACCAAAGCATAAGGAGTAGTGCCATTAAAAAGAAAATCGCCGCTCTCGTTCTCGTCGCAAGTCTTGCCACCGCCGGTATCGCCTCAGCCAGGGGCGGCATGGGCATGGGTATGGGGTGCCCGCAGATGCCGCCGCAGGCAAACCAGCAACTCGATGACGCCACCCGGGGCAAGATCGAGGCCTTCCAGCGCGACACCCAGGACCTCCGCAAGCAGATCGTCATGAAGCACGCCGAGATGCGGGCCCTGATGAACAACCAGAACGCCGACCCGGCTGCCGCCTCGAAACTGAGCGGGGAACTGTTCGACCTCCAGGCGAAGATCCAGGACAAGGCCAAGGCTGCCGGCCTCGACCAGTTTGCCGGTGGTTGCGGCATGGGCATGGGCGGGTGCATGGGCAAAGGTCCCCATGGCGGCCGCGGCATGATGATGGGCGCAAGAATGTGACACCGTTTCGGGGTACCTCCTCCCCACCCCGGACCCTCCAGGCGGCTCTGCTGCCTGGAGGGTTTTTTTGTTGGTGCACCGTTGACCAAAAACCAAAAGTGGGCTAGATGTCTTCTGGGAATAATTACCCGTGGCTGCGGTGTTGACCGCGGTTTGCCGGGGGATGACGGATAGTGCCGACATGGCGTTCAAGCTGACGGAGGAAAACATGAGAAAAGCAGGTATTGCCGCTTTGGTGCTGCTGCTGGGGATGGTTCAGGGGGCGCTGGCCGCGCCGGTAGTCATTTCGGTCAACCAGTTCGTCGAGCATCCGGCGCTGGACGCGGTCCTGAAAGGTTTCCAGGACTACCTGAAAGAAAAGAACGTGGCGGTGGACTACAAGATCCACAACGCCCAGGCCAACATGGGCACCGCCACCCAGATCGCCCAGCAGATGGTGGGCGAGAAGGCCGACCTGCTGGTGGCCATCGCCACCCCCTCGGCCCAGGCCTGCGCCCAGGCCCTGGCCAAGGCCCCGGCCGAGATGAAGCGCCCCTTCCTGTTCACCGCCGTCACCGACCCGGTCTCGGCCGGACTGGTCAAGGACCTGCAGAAGCCGGGCGGCGACATCACCGGCGTCTCCGACCTGCTGCCGCTCGATGAGCATATGAAAATGGTGATGACCTTCAAGCCGGATATCAAAAAGCTCGGCCTGCTCTACAACGCCGGCGAGGCCAACTCGAAGATGGTGGTGGCCGGGATCAGGGAACTGAGCGGCACGATGGGCTTTGAGGTGGTCGAGGCCACCGCCGCCAAGACCGCCGATGTTTTCTCCGCGGCCAAGAGCCTGGTCGGGCGGGTCGATGCGATCTTCATCCCCACCGACAACACCATCGTCTCGGCGCTGGAGTCGGTGCTCAAGGTCGGGGTCGAGAACAAGCTGCCGGTATTTGCCGCCGATGTCGACTCGGTGGCCCGCGGGGCGGTGGCGGCGATGGGCTTCGACTACTACCGGCACGGCTACCAGACCGGGGCGATGGCGGAGCGGATCCTGCGCGGCGAAAAGCCGGCCGAAATCCCTGTGGAATTCCAGAAAGAGCTGCAGCTCGACATCAACCTCAAGTATGCCGAGTTGATGGGCGTCACCTCGCCGGCAGAGCTGCTGCAGAAGGCCACCACGGTTCATAAGTAGCGGTTCAGGCGGATGACCTTCTATGCGGCACTGGGTGCCATAGAGCAGGGCTGCGTCTATGGCATCATGGTCATCGGGGTCTATCTGACCTTCCGGATCCTCGATTTCCCCGACCTCACCGTTGACGGCAGCCTGCCGCTGGGCGCGGCTATCTCGGCGGTGGCCATCACCCATGGTGTCAACCCCTTCCTGTCGCTGCTCCTCGCCCTTGCCGGGGGCTTTTTCGCCGGCATGGCGACGGCGGTGCTGAACACCAAGTTCAGGATCCTCCACCTGCTGGCCTCGATCCTGACGATGATCGCCCTCTATTCGATCAACATCCGGATCATGGCCGGGCCCAACGTCGCCCTGCTCGGCTCGGCGACGGTCTTCGATGCGGTGACCGCCTTCGGCGTCCCCACCCACTACGCCGGGCTGATCATCTTCGGCGGTTTTGCGGTGCTGGTGGTGGCCGTGGTCGTCTGGTTTCTCGGCACCGAGATCGGCCAGGCGATCCTCGCCACCGGCGACAACCCGCAGATGATCACCAGCCTCGGCGTCAACACCCATGCGATCATCATCCTCGGCGTCGGCATCTCCAACGCCCTGGTAGCCCTGAGCGGGGCGCTGGTGGCCCAGAACCAGGGCGCGGCCGACGTCGGCATGGGCATCGGCACCATCGTCGCCGGTCTGGCCTCGGTGATCATCGGCGAGACGGTCTTCGGGGCCCGCACCATCGCCCGGGCCTTCATCGCCGCCCTGCTCGGCTCGATCCTCTACCGGCTGGCGATAGCGCTGGCCCTGGGCCTCGAGATCGGCGGCTTCAAATTCAACCCCAGTGATCTCAACCTGATCACCGCCGTGCTGGTGGTGATCGCCCTGATTACCCCCAACCTCAAGAAAAGGCTGATAGAGCGGTGATCGTCCTCGACAGCATCGTCAAATATTTCCACAGGGGCAGCGTCAACGAGGTCTTCGCCCTGAACACGCTCAGCCTGAGCATCGGCGAGGGGGAATTCGTCAGCGTCATCGGCTCCAACGGCGCCGGCAAGTCGACGCTGTTGAACTGCATCGCCGGCGGCTTCTTCCCCGACAGCGGGACGGTATCGATCAGCGGCCTCGACGTCACCCGTTGGCCGGAATACAAGCGGGCCGGCCTCATCGCCCGGGTCTTCCAGGATCCGCTGCTGGGGACCTGCCCATCGGCCACCATCGAGCAGAACATGGCGCTGGCGATCCGTCGCGGCAGGCGGCGCGGCCTGGCGCCGGGAGTTGAGAACGCCGATCGCGAGCGTTTCCGCCGGGAACTGGCGCAGCTCGGGCTGGGGTTGGAGGAGAGGCTGCTCGACAAGGTCGGCCTGCTTTCCGGCGGCCAGCGCCAGGCCCTGACCATGCTGATGGCGACGATGGTTCGGCCCCAGGTGCTGCTGCTCGACGAGCACATCGCCGCCCTCGACCCGAAGACCGCGAACCAGATCCTGCTGCTGACCCGCGACATCGTCGCCCAGCAGCGCCTCACCACCCTGATGATCACCCACAACATGAAGCATGCCATCGCCTTCGGCGACCGGCTGATCATGCTCCACCAGGGCCGGATCATCTTCGACGTCGCCGGCGACGACAAGCGCAAGCTGACCGTGGCCGATCTCCTGGCGCGCTTCTACCAGACCCAGGGCGAGGAACTGGCCCTCGACTCGCTGCTGCTCGGCTGAGAGAGGCGAGCGCCGCGCCGATCCGCTGGACTCCTGAGGTCTTCAGGTGCTGACGGCGAATGTGTCCGCCTCAGCCGCCTGGCTGGATTTTTCGCAGGATCTCCACCCCGTCAGGGGTAAACGGTTCGCTGCCAGCGAGCGTCAGCGCATCGGCCACCGTGATGAAGCGGCCAAAGGCGACTTCCTCGGCCTGGAGGGTGAACGGGCCGTCGTGGGTGCAGCGGAAGATCCTGCCCCAGACCCGGTTGGCGGCATCCTCGTAATAGTGGTCGAAGAGATGGCGCAGCGGCGCGCTGACCCCCAGTTCCTCGGCCAGTTCCCGGACGGCCGAATCCTCGTAGGATTCACCGGCCAGCACCACCCCTCCGGCGGCCACGTCCCAGCAACCGGGGTAGATGTCCTTGGTGGAGGTCCTTTTCTGCAGAAACAGTTCCTCACGGGTATTGAAGACCAGGATGTACGAGGCGCGGTGGGTCAGAACCTCCCGTCGCATCGTGCTGCGCGGGACGGAACCGGTTTCCCGGTTGTGGCGGTCGACGATCTGGACGATTTCCTCGCGTGGAATAGGCATTGGCGGTCGCTGCATGGATTTTTCTGGTTGATCTTGGCCCGGTGGGCGAGCAGGGCCTATCCCTTTCACCCCTTCCGTCACGTGTCTACCTGCCGGCACCGGCGGCCGCAAGCATTTCCGAGCAGCGTGCAAACAACTCCTCTTCGCTTTGCGATTGCTCGATGATGGAGAGCAGAGTCGAGAAATGGGGCGATGTGCCTGCGGTCACCTGCTGCTGGCCGAGCCATTGGTCGAGCGAGTCTTTGCCGGTCCTGAAGAGCTTCTGACGGTTGGCGGCGGCCCGGCCGGTGCGCTGCTCGCTGCGGCAGGCGGAAAGCAGTTCTTCCGCCCATTCGGGCAAAGGCATAGTTTGGGCAAGAGCACCGGCCATCCCTTTGTCTGCATCCGCTTCGCGGGAGTTTGGCGCCCCTGCCGCCCGCTTGGCCGCAGCCGGTTCCGGAAGGGAGTGTTCTGACGTGGTTCCGGGCGGCGGGGCAGCGAAGCTGCGTTCCTCCTGCTCCTTAAGGGCTGCCGGTTCATGGGCCGGTTCCGGCGCGGGAGGTGCGGCCGGTGTTTTCAGTGCGGCGGCCGGCGCATCCTGCGTGGTCGCCATGTCGGCAGGCCGGGACTGAGCCGGTATGGTCGTGTCGTCTGCTGCTGTGCTCGGCAGCGGCTGCATGTGTTGTTGGCCGGATTGGCCCGGCAGGACCTGTTTTGCGGTCGGTGCGGACGGCGCTGTCGGCAATTCGCTGGGAGCCTGAAGCCGCTGGCGGGGCGGGGCACTGTCCCCGCCGGTTTCAATCCGGTAGTCGAATGGGTTGATGTCGAGGAACAGGCCGACGCAGATGACCGCCGCCATCGCCGAGACCAGGGCGGCGAGGTTGGCGGGTTTCAGGTAGAAGGGGATCCGCTCTCCCTTGCGCTGCCCGCGCCGCCTCTCCATCTCCATTTCGGCGAGCACCAGCCATTCGCCATAGCAGCGCCGGCAGAGGCTGACATGGCGGAGGGCCTGCTGCTTCTCCTCCTCCGTACAGGAGCC
>CAYYWK010000158.1:0-6875 GCA_964475345.1 uncultured Desulfobulbus sp. | reverse complement strand
CTCCCCGTCACCAGATAACCGAGACTGGCCAGCATCTGACCGGTGACTCTGACCACCTGCTCTTCATCGTCGACCAGCAGGATCCGCCCCTCCCCCCGCACGATTTCCGCCGCCGTTACAACCTGTTCAAGCGACGTCATCTGCTGCGAAACGGGAAGGAAGACCCGGAAGGTGGTGCCGGCGCCGACCTGGCTCTCAACGGTAACCCTGCCTCCCTGGCGGGTGATGATCCCGTGGACCATCGCCAGGCCCATTCCGGTGCCCCGGCTTTTCTCCTTGGTGGTGAAGTACGGTTCGAAGATCCTTTCCAGCAGCTCCGGCTCGATGCCGGTTCCGGTATCGGCGACGCTCAGCTCCACCCAGTCCCGGCCCTGCTCGTCCCTGGGGGCGCCGGTCAGCCGGACCGTCAGGGTGCCGCGCCGTCCGGCCATGGCATGTGCGCTGTTGGTGCAGAGATTGATCAGGACCTGATGGATCTGCACCGGGTCAACCGACACCAGTCCGCATTTTTCGTCAATCTCCTGGACGATCTGGATGGTGGTTGGCAGCGTGACCCGCATCAGTTTCATGACTTCCTTGACGATCGGGTGAATATACTGGAGGAGCTCCTTCTTCTCATGGCTCCTCGAGAATGTCAGGATCTGCTCGACAAGATTCTTTGCCCTGCGCGCGGCCTTGAGTATCTCATCGATAAAGTCACCAATGGCCTGGTCGGGATAGCCTTCCTTGCGCATCTTCAGGCGGATGATCTCCGAATAGCCCATGATCGGGGTGAGCACGTTGTTGAAATCATGGGCGATGCCGCCGGCCAGGGTGCCGATCGCCTCCATCTTCTGACTGTGCCGAAGCTGCTTCTCGAGGTGATGCCGCTCGGAGACGTCCCAGGCCATCACCAGCACCCCCTCGGCCTCGCCGGCGCCGTTGCGGACCGGGACAGCGGTCATGTCGTAGAGAAACTCGTCATCGCTGCCCACCGGGATGTTGGCGCACTTGATGCTCAACTCGGTGTTGCCGGATTCCACCGCCTGGGAAATGGCGCAGGTCTGCTCGCAGGGGGTGTCACGGCGGCAGAAGATCTGATGGCAGCTTTTGCCGATAGGCTCCCCGCACAGCCGGCTGCCCCCTTCGTTCATCCAGACCGCCCGCAACTCCCGGTCGAAGTAGCCGATGATGCCGGGGAATCCCCGGAGAATGGCCTCCCGCTGGACCAGGCAGGTCTCGGCTTCGGCCCTGGCCGCGCAGAGGCCGGAGAGATCGGTCAGGGTGGTCAGGACAGCCCGGGGATTGCTGTCATCTCCGCAGAGGAGGCGATCCTCGACCCGTACCCTGACACTCTCCCCAGAGGGCCGGCGCAGCAGGCATTCGCGGTCCCTGCCAGCTTTTCCGGAGGACAGGCTGTCCCCCGCACAATCCGGAGCCGCAGCAGACCCGGCGAACAGCACCTCGCCTGGCCTGCGGTCATGCAAACAACCCTGGTCGCAGCCGGCAAGGGCGAAAAAGCTGCTGTTGCCGGCGATAAACCGGCCCTGGAGATCGGTGGCAAAGCACGGGATGGCGACGGCATCGAGCACAGCCAGTTCACGGGCATCTATCCCCGTTGCCGTTTCTGAAACCGCTGCCGCATTTCTCTTACGACCTTTCATGTCCGCCGCCCCATTCTGCCGGTCGCATTGACTTCCGGCATCGATCCCGCTAACGCCCTGCAGGCGCATCACCCGCTTCCGAACCCGAATCCTTATTTTAACACTATCGTCCTCCGGAAACGAAGACAAGCCCTATTCGCCTTCACAGGCAAACGCTCGCCCTTCGCGGCGGCTGCCTCTTGACTGTTGCCGGCCAAACCTGTATTACTTGAACTCGGTTTCGCCCGCAACGCTAGCCCTCAACCACGCAACCCCCATGGACAATACACGAAAACGGCCGGAAATCTGCTACCCCTGCCTCTGGAGCTACAAGGTCATCGGCGAGGACCGGGATTTGCTGCGCGAAGCCATCCTGGTCTGCTGCGCCCCAGATGCGGTGGAATTATCTGCCTCGCGATCGAGCCGCGGCGGCAGATACCACAGCCTCGAGGCCAGTCTCGAAGTACGGGACGAGCAGATGCGCCTGGCGATTTTCGAGCGACTGAAGAACCACCCTGCCGTCAAGATTCTTTTCTGAAGCAATGTCCGAGACAACAGCACCCTCCCAATCCCAGCTGATACCGGTCCTCCGAGAGGGGCTCAGTGTCGTCCAGATGGTCGTCTTCAAGGAACTGCGGGCCGGGCTGGCCGCCAGGCACCCGAATGGCGAGGCCTCCTTCCTCTCGATGCTGGCAGGGGCGGTGACCAACGAACTGTTCGGCACGCCGAACCAGGAAGCGCGCTTTGTTCATTTCCGCCGGGAAAACTGGGGAATCATCGAGCAGGAGCTGCTCAACCTGCCGACGGAGCGACCGAACCTTCGCGCCCCGATCACCGACGCCCTGAGGGTGGCCGCCCTCTGCGACAGCCAGGAGGGCCTCGGTGACGATACCGCCGCCCTGACTCGCGCCGACGCCCTCGGCATCCTGGTCCGCGACCGCGACATCCCGCTGCCCTCGACCTTCATGACCATGGTCCGCGACCTGGGCAGCCGGCACCAGTTGATCACCCCTCCGGTAAAGACAGACAACGACCGGGAAGCGGGCCCGATCCAGTAGCTCAGCCGACGACCTCCCCCACCGCCACCCGTTCCGGGCCGCGCAGCGCCACCCGCACCACCCCGCGCAGCGAATTGCAGAGAAAGACCGCCTCGGACTCCATCACTTCCTCCGGTGACAGCACCGCCTCGCCGACCGGCCTGCCGTGGTCCTGCAGCAGCGCCCCGCGCATCACCCCGGGCAACAGGCCGCAGGTCAGCGCCGGCGTCTGGTACCTGCCGTCACGGAAAACGATGAGGTTGGAGATGCAGCCCTCGGTCACCTGGCCGTCGCTGTTGACGAAGAGCAGGTCATACAACCCCAGCCCGCGGCCGGCCGCAAGTGCCTTGTCATAGTGGTCACGACGGGTCGTCTTGTGCCGCAGCCAGGGCAAGCGGCCATCGATGACAGCGGCAGCGAAGGCGATTTCCGGCAGGTCGCCGGCCGGCCGGCCCGGTGAGGCCGGCAACCTGAGCTGGTCAGGCGCGGCGCAGGGCGTGGCGGTAATCGTGATGCTCCCATCCTTGGCCAGCAGCAGCCGCACCCGCATGCATCCGCCGAACTCCCCGGCGTGCCGGTCCAGCTGACGCCTGATCGCGGCGAGGTCGCAGGAAAACGACATCGTCGACGCCGAGGCCGCCAGGCGCGACAGGTGCTCCTCGAGCAGCCAGTAGCCCGATCCCGGCTGCCACAGCATGGTCTCGATCAGTTCGAACCCCGGGCGGCAGTGGCTGAGAAAACGACCTTTAAGCAGACACTCCTGCCACTCCTGTTCCGGGTCGGAATCGATGATGATCCCCGAGCCGATCCCCATCTCGCCACGGTCGCCACGCAGGACGACGGTGCGGATCGGCACGCTGAAGACCGCCCGCCCCTGCGGAGCGAGATAGCCGATCGCCCCGGTATAGACCCCGCGCCTCTCCTTTTCCAACTCGTCGATGATTTCCATCGTCCTGATCTTCGGCGCACCGGTCACCGAGCCACAGGGAAAAAGGGCCCGGAAGAGGTGCTCCAGGGCGGATTCGCAGAGCGACCTGCCGCCGTCGACCCGCGCCCTGACCGTGGAGGTCATCTGCAGCAGGCTCTCGTAGGGCTCGACATCGAACAGCGACGAGGCCCAGACCTCGCCGCCGCCCAGCCGGTGCATAAGCCGGCCGAGGTCGTTGCGCAGCAGGTCGACGATCATCACGTTCTCGCTCCTGTTTTTCGGATCCTGGCCCAGCAGGCGCTGCAGTTCCAGATCCGCCGACGGGGTGCGGCCACGTGGGGACGTCCCCTTCATCGGCTTTACAACCATCTCTGAACCTTCGCAGCGGAAAAACAGCTCCGGCGAAAAGGACAGAATCCGTTCGTCGCCACGACGGATGCAGGCCCCGAAGGGCACCGTCTGGTTATGCCGCAGGTCGCGGTAAAGGGCCATTGCCGAACCAGACCAGCCGAACTTCAGCTTCAGGGTGTAGTTGACCTGGTAGGTGTCGCCGGCGGCGATGTATGCATGCAGCTGCCGAATCGCCTGCAGGTATTCGGGCCGGTCGACATTGGGAAGGAGTCCTTCGATCAGCCAGCCAGCGGCCGTTTCCGGATTCTGGCAACAGGGGAATGTCCCCGTGCCGCTGCCATGGTCGAAAACGGCCGGTTCCCGGTAGACCCCGAGGTCAGCGAGAAACGCGCCGCCACCGATGCCCTTGAGGGGAAACGACAGTCGCTCCTCCAGCAGTCCGCCGAAATCATAATCGAACCAGCCGGCCAGCCAGAACCCGCGGGCCAGCCACCCCTCCACTCGCCGCAGGAAAGCCTCCCCGTCTGCCCCCGGCGCGCAGCGCAGGTATGCCACCGGATCGGTGAAGAGGTAGGAGTAGCGGTTGTCTGGGTCGGGACGCGAGGTGTCGAGGAAGACGTAGTCCTCCTTTTCCGCCAGGTAACCGAGGAGTCCCTCGAAATCCCTCCAGTCAAGATGCCGCATTGTCCCCGTCACCCGTCAGCCTTGAGCTCTTCACCGGCTCAATGGCGGCGGCGAAAGGAGTCCTGCCACAGGTAAAAACCATTCAGACAGCTTATGTTTCACATCAATTTGATTCATTATTGCGAAATATTCGAAAATGATCTAGGCTGCTTCGGTTATTCTTCAAAATTACAGATATTGTATTTGCCCAGTGCACGCTCTATAATACACCACCCAGTGGCAACCGGGCCATTGTTCATGCCATCGCCGATCTCATTTTCTGCCCCTCACCGGCAGAATCCCGTTCAACCATAGAGGCTGATCCACCCAGACAGTACTGCATCATTCCATCCATGCTGCCCAGGCAGCGCATCCATTTCCCACAGAGGAGAACAGCTCATGTCGAGAAGAATGGTCACCATCGACGGCAACCAGGCGTGCACCCACGTCGCCTACGCCACCAGCGAAGTCATCACCATCTATCCCATCACCCCCTCCTCGCCGATGGCGGCTGAAGCCGATTCGAAGGCAGCCGGCAAGCAGAAGAACATATGGAATTCGGTTCCGGTGGTCACCCAGATGCAGTCCGAAGGAGGCGTAGCCGGGGCGCTGCACGGCTCGCTGACCACCGGGTCCCTCTGCACGACCTTCACCGCCAGCCAGGGCCTGCTGCTGATGCTGCCCAACATGTACAAAATCGCCGGCGAACTGACGCCCACCGTCTTCCATATCACCGCCCGCTCCATCGCCTGCCAGGGCCTGTCGATCTTCGGCGATCACGGCGACATCTACGCCGCCAGGCAGACCGGCTGGGGCATGCTCTGTTCCCAGAACGTCCAGGAGTGCATGGACATGGCGCTGATCGCCACTCAGGCTTCGCTCAAATCGCGCATTCCCTTCATGCACTTCTTCGACGGCTTCCGGACTTCCCATGAAATCCAGAAGGTCGAGGAGCTTTCCAACGATGACATGCGGGCAGTCATCGACGACGAGCTGGTGATCGCCCACCGCAAGCGGGCCCTCTCCCCGGACCGGCCGATGATCCGCGGCACCGCCCAGAATCCCGACATCTACTTCACCGGCCGTGAGACCGTCAACAAGTATTACAACGTCGTGCCGGCGATCATGCAGGAGACCATGGACAGGCTCGCCGAGGTCACCGGCCGCCAATACCACCTCTTCGACTACCACGGAGCACCTGACGCCGAGAACGTCGTCGTGATGATGGGCTCGGGCTGCGAGACCGTCGCCTCCACCATCGATTACCTGGTGGCCCAGGGCCAGAAGGTCGGCATGGTCATCGTCCGCCTCTATCGCCCCTTCGACGGCCGTGCGATGGTCAACGCCCTGCCGCCCACCGTCGACCGCATCACCGTCCTCGACCGCACCAAGGAGCCGGGCGCCATCGGCGAACCGCTCTACCTCGATGTCAGGGCGGCCGTCGGTGAGGCATTGGAGGCCAACAGCACCGCCATTCCGCCGATGATCCTGTCCGGCCGCTACGGGCTTGGCTCGGCCGAATTCACCCCGGCAATGGTCAAGGCGGTATTCGACAACATGACGGCAATGGCGCCGAAGAACAAATTCTGTGTCGGCCCGATCGACGACGTGACCTTTGCCAGCCTCGACTACGACCGCGCCTTCAACATCGAGGGCAAGGACGTCTTCCGCGCGATGTTCTACGGCCTGGGCTCGGACGGCACGGTCGGTGCCAACAAGAACACCATCAAGATCATCGGCACCGAGACCGAGAATTCGGCCCAGGGCTATTTCGTCTACGATTCGAAAAAATCCGGGTCGATCACCACCAGTCATCTGCGTTTTGGCAAGAACCCGATCGTCGCCCCCTACCTCATCAACAAGGCCAATTTCATCGCCTGCCACAACTTCACCTTCCTCGACCAGTACGACATGCTGCGCAATCTCGAGGACGGCGGCACCTTTCTGCTGACTACCAGCTACGGGCCGAAAGAGATCTGGAAGAAGCTGCCGAAAAACGTGCAGCGCGACCTGATCGCCAAGAAGGCCAAGTTCTACATTATTGACGCGGTGTCGCTGGGACTGGCGCTGGGTCTCGGCGCCCGCATCAACATGATCATGCAGACCGCCTTCTTCATGATCTCCGGCATCCTGACCCAGGAGGAGGCCATCGCCGCGATCAAGAAAGCGATCAAGAAGACCTACGGCAACAAGGGCGACAAGGTCGTCCAGATGAACTACAACGCGGTCGACGAGGCGATCAAGAACATCATCGAGGTCAAACCCGGCAAGACC
>CAYYWK010000157.1:0-6880 GCA_964475345.1 uncultured Desulfobulbus sp. | reverse complement strand
TCGGCCTCCATGTCCTTTGCAGCCTGATCGGTTTTTTCTTCAACAGGTGCCGCCGCCTCAGTTGAGGCCGCAAGAACCGGATTGCCAGGATGAACCAGTACAAGACTGCATGACATGAAAAAGACTGTCATGATCAGCACGTATCGCCGCAATTCGTTGTTCAACATGATGCTCTCCACTATATTGTTCGTAACGCCTTTATGGGGTCTAACCGCGCCGCCTGCAGCGCGGGGTATAAACCAAAAAAAATACCGGTGCCGACTGCCAGCAGAAACGGCACGACCATGGATGCCATGGTTATTCGAATCGACCAGCCTGTCAACGTTTCCATCACCATCACAAACACACAACCGGTGGCGATGCCCAGCACTCCTCCGCTTACCGTGAGAAGAACCGCTTCCGTCAGGAACTGGATGGCGATGTCTCGCCGTGTCGCCCCCACTGCGCGTCTCAGACCGATTTCTCGCGTCCGTTCAGAGACTGTCGCGAGCATGATATTCATAATACCTATTCCTCCAACAAGCAAAGAAATTCCACCTATTACCGCAAGCACGACATTGAAAACCCGCTGGGTTCGCAGTGACTGCTGGAGCAGTTCGAGCGGTATGACGAGGTGGAAGTCGCGGACTCCATGGTGGGCTACGGTCATGATTCTCTCGATCAGCTTGGCGGCGGCAAAAACGTTTTCCTGCTTGTCTACCTCGATGATGATTCGGGAAAGCTGCGTTCTGGTGGTTTCCTCGGCTGACAGTTTGTCGAGATGTGACTGGGGAAACGGAAGAAACAGCATTTCATTGAGGTTGTCTCTGGAAATCTTGATCCGATCCGATGTGCTGCCGCTTTGTTCGGCAAGGATGCCGACGATTGTGTAGAGAGAGTCTCCAAGGCGAAGCGTGCCGCCCACTCTCCCCTCTCTTCCAAGCAACCGCGCAATCCCTGCACCAAGCACACAGACCATGGAATTGTTGTTCTGATCCATGTCGAGCAGGAATCTCCCCTCGGCTGTTTTCAGGCCCATAACCTGCTGATAGCTGGCCGTGACATGAATGATCTTCGGCAGAATGGTTTTGCCGGTGCCAATCGGGGCTGCGGCCACATCACGCTGGGCGGCGACCTTACTGATGAACAGCCCGCTTTTCTGAAGACGCGCGAAGTCGTTCCAGGACAGGCCGTATGACCGTTTTTCCCTAGCCGACTTCTGCTGCTCCTCAGTGAGCGCCAGCCTGTTGATATAGATGTTGGTGATTCCCATATCCTCTATCTGCTGCAGGACCTCCTCCTTGGCCCCTTCGCCGGTGGAAATCATCGACATCACAGCCATAACCCCACAGATCACCCCGAGAACACTCAGGAACGACCTGAGTTTGTGAACAAAGAGTGAACGCCAGGCAACGGCAAGAAGGAGGAGAATTTTCTTCATTTCAGGCGGGAGTCAGGATTCCGTCCTCCATTTTCAGGATCTTTTCGGCACAGGAAGCCACCTGCATGTCGTGGGTGACCATGACGATGGTGGCTCCGGATTCGTTCAATGTTCGAAAAAGCGCGAGTATTTCTGAACTGTTATGGGTATCGAGGTTGCCTGTAGGCTCGTCGGCCAGAATCAGTTTGGGAGAGGCGACCAATGCCCTGGCGATAGCAACGCGCTGCATCTCCCCGCCGGAAAGCTCAGCCGGCCGGTGTCTGATCCGGTGGGCCAGGCCGACTTTCTCGATCGCCTTGTGTATCATCTGCTCGGTATCTTCCGGAGGTTGCTGGTGATACAGAAACGGCAGGGCGACGTTGGCATGCACGTCCAGTTCCGGCAGCAGGTCAAAGGTCTGGAAAACAAATCCTATCCAATGCGCCCTGATCCACGACAACTCGTCGTCGGAGAGTCCCAGCATGTTGCGACCGGCAAAGAGATAGCTGCCTGCATCAGGCAACGCCAAGCCTCCGAGGATATGCATCAGCGTCGACTTCCCCGAGCCCGATGTGCCCATGATGGCAAGGAAATCCCCTTCCGAAACGACAAGGTCGATCCCCCGGACTACCTCGATCTCGCTGCCGCCAAGAAGGTAGTTTTTCCTGATCCCCTTTGCCTGCAGCAGCAATTCGGCACCTCTCACGGCGGTCATTCCGTTGCGGGTTCGATCATACTGACTTTCTCACCGGGTTCCAAACCTTTCAGGACCTGGACCAGATCCTCGTTCTGGATTCCGGTTGTGATCCGTCGCAGCTCATATGTTCCCCAGTTGGTGCGGACATAGCTGCTGCTGCCATCAGGGCCGTCGAAAACAGCCTGGGTGGGGATGACGACGGCCTGGGCAGCTGACTGGGCGGTGATCGAAATCCGGCAGGTCATGCCAGGTCGAAGCCGTGTGTCTCCATCCCTGAGGGTGACGATGACCTGGAAATATTTCTCCTGCCCGGATCCTGGTGTTTCAGCGGTAGCGAGAGCCCCGATGAAGGTCAGATCGCCGCTGAAGGCGGAATCGGGATAGGCATCGACACGGACTGAGCCCTTCTGACCAAGCGCCAGCTTGAAAAGATCAACCTCGCGAATCCTGGTCTTGACAATCATTTTCGAAATATCGGGAAGATAGAGGATCGGCTGGCCCATGAAAACGGAATCGCCTTCCCGCGGCTTGCGTTTTTCACCGTCTCGAAACGTCTCGTAATGGATGACGATGCCTTCGAACGGCGCCTTGATCACGGTTTTCTCAAGTTCAAGTCGGGCCTGGTCAAGCGCCGCTTCCTTGGCTGCAACCTTGCCGGCGATCTGCCCCAGGGTGGCCTGGGCCTTGGCGACCTTGTGCACTCCGCCCTGGCGATTCTGCTCGAGCATCAGTATGGCGTTCTGCTGTTTGGCCCTGGCACTCTCCAAGAGCGCCGGGAAAACATGCTTCTTATAACTCTCGAAGCGCCCGGTGGCTTCCTTGAACTGCTCCCGCAGTACCGCCACCCTCTCCTCTGCAGCTGAAATCTCGGATTTGTTGTCGAAGCCTTCCTTCTTCAACTGCTGCAGGTCGTTGTAAAAGGCTTCGTACCGCTGGAGTTCGAGCTTGGCCTTCTGCAGTTCCTCCTGCAGCATCGATATCTTCAGCGGCCCGTCTCCCTCCTCGAACTGCCGCAGTTCGAGGCCGGCAACGTTGAGATTGTACTCGGCGGTGGATATCTCCTGCCTGACCTGATTTTCTTCGAAGGCCACCATCTGTTTCGCAGCTTCCACCGCCGCCTTCAACTCCTGCACTTCTCCCTGGAGTTCCTCGACCTGTTTCTGAAAGGGCAGAGGGTCAAGCTTGACGAGGATATCGCCTTTACTGACCCGGGTACCGTCATCGATCAGATAGATGATCTTGCCGTCGGTGCCCTGCAGTTCAGAAGACAGCATGTGGGACTGGGCGGCATCCAGTTCGCCGACAACGTTGATATCGACCTTGAGATCGGCGCGTTTCACCTCAACGTCGGCGGCCACCTTTTCCTTCTCTCCCGGACGTCCGCCGAAATAGGCCCCAAGAAGGACGAACCCAACGACTAGGAGGAGAATCTTCGTTACTCTGTTCATCAATTCACCCTGGTCTCGTCCGTGATATCTATCAGCGTCCCCAGTGACGAACGCAGGCGATAGGTTCCGACAATATAGTTGATCGTTTCGACCATATGGTCGGTGCGGGCCTGCTGCATTTCGGTCTGGGCCTCGAGCAGGTCGAAATTGTTTGCCAGGCTGTAGCGGAATTTGCTTTCGGCAAGCCGCAATTTTCCCATCGCCTGCCTCGCCTGCTCGTGCCGGATGGCGATCCTTTCCTGCTGTTTCTCGAGGCTGTTCAGCTGGAAACGGACATCCTGAATGATCTGTTCCTCGGCATCCTGCTGGCTGAGTTCAACCTGTTGCAGCTCAAGCCTGCTCTGCAGGTAGTCGTTGCGTTCCGATGTCCTGAACAGATCGGACTCACTCGAGAGGGCCACCGTCCAACGTTCATCGGAAAGCGCGTCATACTCCTCATCCCGGTATGTCGAGTACCCAAGCTCCAGGTCAAGCTGCGGCAGGATGTTGTTCTTTGCAACCGCCATCCGCCGCTCTGTTTCCTGCACCTGCATGGCGCTCAAGACAAGCTCTATCCTGTTGGCGAGGGCGATGGTCTGCGCTTCCTCGAGTTTTATCTCAACCGGCCGGTACTCCACCGGGGCGCTGACGATAAGCGGCTGTTGCAGGGAAACGGCCAGGATGTTCTTGACTTCATCGATGTTGTTGGCGAGTTCCTCCGTGGTTGAAGTCAGTTCTTCCTCGACATTCTGAATTCTGATTTCGGCACGATACAGGTCCATAGCATCGATGATGCCGCTCTTCTCCTTGATCTTGGCAAGAGAAAGGTGCCTTTTCAGTTCGTCGAGCTGTTTCTGCAGAAAATCGATCTGCTGCTGGGTCTGGATACAGCCGTAGACAGCGGTTACTGTCTGCAGGATGGTATCCGTCTGCTGTTTGATGAAGGAGAGTTTCTCTTTCTTGTTGGAATACATGCTGCTGTAGACAGCATCCATGGCGTAGGCGGAACCGGCCCCCTGCAGCAGCGGGATTCGCAGCGAAACATCGACCTCGCTGTTTCTGCTGCCTCCAGATTCTCCGGTGGTGGGGGTCACCGACACCTCCGCGCCCTGCTCGAGCTTCTTCGAAACGGTCGCCCCGACCTGCCAGTACCCGTCTTCCCCTGAGTCATACCGCGACGCTCCCTGCGGCACGATCTTGATGTCGAACTCGGATTGCTGGGTTTTCAGCGACAGGTCGCTGGAGGTGATATCAAGCGCTGAACTGCGCAGTGACCGGTTGTTCTCAAGGGCCATCTGGATCGCCTGGGCAAGCGTTATGCTCCTGGCCGCGGTGGGCTTGGCGGCACCGGGCTCAGCCGCGGATGTCATGCTGCAGAAAGCCGGTATCAGCAAAGCCGCGCCAAAAAAGCAGCACAACAAAGCCGTGCACAATGCGCCGGTGCGTTCCGTTGCAGATGCTCTATCAGCGGCCTTGTCGTGTTTCATGGCACTGTTCAGGCATGGTAGTCGATGAAGGTTTTCTTTCTCAAGGTGTTGATTCTGTAGGCCAGAACCCCGATGGGCGAAAACAGCAGTTTCAGCACAAGTTTCCTGAACAGCGGGTGTTTGATCCGTTGGAACAGTGAGAAAAAGAACACCTTGCGGACATCACGGGAGGAAGGCGTGGGTATCGCATACCCGTAATTCGGAACCGGTACGCCTGCCTTGCCATCCTGCCACAGACCGACATGGGCGCGCGACCGTTTCCCTTCAGCCATCCTGAGTATCCGTTTTGAATTGCGCGAATGCGGGATCGCGTGGACGACGAATCGCCCGCTGGCGATGATATCCTCCATCAACCGTTGTCCGACCGGCGTGCGCTGGGATATCAGCGTGCAGCGCTCGTGGCCGGCTAGGTCTTCGGCAAAATCAAAGGCCCAGAAATCGCCGAAGCTGAGGTCGGCGTATTCGCAGAGGGCATCGACACAGAGCTGGCATCTCCGCGGCCCGTAGAGCCTGAACATCACGTTCATCACATCCTTGATCAGGATCTCTTCGTGCAGCCGTACTTCGCTGCCGTCCTTTTTGATGACGAAAAAACCGCCGGGCCATCCCCCACCGCGGAACTGGAAGCTGGCAACCTCCGCAAGAGGGATGCCGAACGCCTCGATGGCCTCCTGGTGACCGTTTACCTCCATCGTACAGTGGCAATAGAGACCCAGTATGTACGTGATCTTTGCGGCAAGCCCGCGGTCGACCTGCGCCATCTTTCGGAGGGCATGCACCTGGCACGGCAGGGCGACGACGGCATAGGACCCCTTGCGGCGCCGGATCTCCTTCAGGATAGCCAGTCGTTGCCAGTATCCCCTTCGAGACGTAGGGCCGCTGGTCGTCCATGGCGACCACGACCGCACCATCTATCTTCCCTGCTGCCAGCAGGTAATCGAGAATGCCGGTGACCATCCCGCCGCTGGCCCCTGAAAGTCGTATTTCGCTGTCCTGCGGATGGCCAACGTAGATATGTTCGACATGTCCCTGGAGATTGGCCGGGTCAAAGTTCTCCTCGAATACCTGCCTGGACAGGCCGGGATAATCGACGTCAACGCCAGGGCAGCAGGCACTGCAGAACCCGCAGCTGACGCACTCGCCAATGAGTTGCGGATACGCCCGCTCATCGCATTCCAGAACCCCGTGCGGACATACACCGACGCACATCCCGCAGCGGGTGCATAATCCAGGTCTGACAACCTTGTCCTGCAGGTCGGAAAACGAAAGCCTGGGGATGGCATTGCGATCAGTCATGTACGGTCCGGTTCATTGCCTGTGCTCAGATGCTGCCGCGCGGCGATGTTTTTCAGTTTCTCCATTTCCTGTTCCCTGTCCTGGGAATAGAACAGGAACGTAATATACCCGATAACCCCCATGCTCAGCATCTTCAATCGCAGCAGGAGCCCCATGGCCAGGGTTTCAGCGCCGGGAATGCCGATCAGCAGGAAGTAGAAAACGAACACCGATTCGAAATAGCCGAGATTGCCCAGCAACGTTACCGGGAGATGAGCTGCGAACAGGATGGCGGGAACAAGGGCGCAGACCGCCAAAAAATCCGGGGAAACACCGAAGGCCCGGAAAGAGACATAGACGTTGACCCAGGTGAGGAAGTAGAAAATGACTGTCAACCCGGCAACCTGTATAAGGTACAGTCTGTCTTCCTTGAAGGTCGCGATGGCACGGTCCAGTTCCTCCCTGACGTTCTGCAGTTTCTGCAACAGCCGGCCGCTTCTGTCCTCGATGGCTCCGATGCCGCGCAGCGCCTTCTCTGACCCGGATGCAGAGACGACTGCACGCAGCATTCTCAAAAGGGCGGCAAACATCCTTC
>CAYYWK010000156.1:0-6907 GCA_964475345.1 uncultured Desulfobulbus sp. | reverse complement strand
ATCCGCCCCTGCCGACCTTGCAGGCCGCAAGGTCCTGCTGGCGGAAGACGAACCGATCAACCAGGTCCTGGCGACAACCCTGCTGAACCAGCTCGGCGTCGAGGTCACGCCGGTCGGCAACGGTGCCGCGGCCCTGGCGGCAATCCATGCATCCGCTCCCTTCGACCTGGTCCTGATGGACCTGCAGATGCCGGAAATGGATGGCTTCGAAGCCACCAGACGGATCCGGATGCTGCCGGGGGCGCGATCCGAAGTGCCGATCGTCGCCCTCACCGCCCATGCCCGCACGCAGGACCGGGACAAATGCCTCCGTGCTGGGATGGACGACTACCTCAGCAAACCGATCATCCCCGATGAGCTGCGCACTATCCTGCTCCGCCTGCTGCGCCGGAAATCATCCGCGAGGGCCGTCAACCCTGGAAAATCGACGGTGCTTTGACAAGCGGATCTGGTACAATGCCCGCAGGCACCATCTGCACCATCTATTTTCATCGAAAGGAGAGCGCACCCATGTCCACCGAAGAAGCACCCAAAGGAGCCATCTTGCAGCGTGACAAACAGACCTACGCCATTGTCCCCCGCGTCCCGTGCGGCCTGCTGACCAAGGAAAAACTCCATAACCTCGCAAACGTCGTTGAGAAATACGACATCCCGATCGTCAAACTGACCTCTGGTCATCGCATCGCCCTGGTGGGCATGAAGATCGACCAGATCAATAATATCTACAACGATCTCGGCATGGATCCCGACAAGGCCACCGAACTCTGCCTCCATTATGTCCAGGCCTGTCCCGGCACCGAAGTCTGCAAATTCGGCATCCAGGACTCGCTCGGATTCGGAATCAGGCTCGAGGCATTGCTGGCTGGCCGGGAAATGCCGGCCAAACTCAAGGTCGGCGTCTCCGGCTGCCCGTTCTCCTGCGCCGAAGGAATGGTCCGCGACATCGGCATCATGGGCAAGAAGAAGGGCTGGACGGTAAGTTTTGGTGGCAACTCAGGCCAGCGGGCCCGGGTCGGGGACATCATCGCCGAGGAGATCAGTCCCGAGGAAGTCATCACCCTGATCAACCGCTGCCTCGACTACTACGCCGAGCACGGCAAGAAAAAGGAACGGACCGCCCGCTTCATCGAACGGATCGGCATCGCAGCCTTCCGGGAGGCTATCCTCTCCCGGCCGCTGAGCGAGGGCTGATGAGCGACTCCGGCCGAGAGGCGATCCTGCGCCGGTGTTTCGTCAACGCCCCCTGGCCCGACCTCAAGGGCGAACTGCTCGAACTCTTCCTCGAGCACCGGCTGCAGCCTGAAATCGGTCTCGAGGGGACCTGCCTGTACGATGAGGATATTTCCGAATTCAGGAAAATCTCTACACTCCTCGCCAAGCGGGGCCTGGCCTGTACCCTTCATGCCCCGTTCATGGACCTCGCCCCCGGCTCGCTCGATCCCCACATCCTCGAGAAGAGCCGGGACAAGCTCAGGCGGGCGATGGAACTGGCCGCCGTCTTCCGGCCCCGCTCCATCGTCTGCCATCTGCAGTACGAGGAGAACAAGCACGGCTATTTCTTCGACCGCTGGCTGGAACTTTCGCTTGCCACCTGGCGGGAACTCGGGCGGAAGGCGGCAGAACTCGGGACGGTCATCATGCTCGAGAACACCTATGAGACTGCTCCCCGTGTCCACCGGACGGTCTTGGAGAACCTTGCCACTCCGGCTGTCGGCTTCTGCCTCGATGTCGGCCATCTCGGGGCCTTCGCCAAGGCCCCGTGGCAGGACTGGCTGCCGGAGATGCTGCCCTGGCTTGGCCAGCTCCACCTCCATGACAACACCGGAGGAAAGGACCTGCATCTCGCTCCCGGCCAGGGCACCTTCGATTTTGCCGGCCTCCTTGGTTTCCTGAAACGCCATGACCGCCACCCGATTATCACCCTCGAGCCCCACTCCCGCGAGGACCTGTGGCAGGCCCTCGCCTATTTCGAGCGGACCGGCCTGCTCGCTGGCATCTGAGCCAGCCCCCCCTTTCCCGGCTCCGGCAACTTTTTCCTTTTGATATTGCCGGTGCCATCCGATACAACGGAAGTGAGAAAAAAATTCCATTATCCTGACCATCTTGCATCATGTGACAACTATTCATGAAGATCCCTGCCGCGACATCGCCCGACCAGGATCTCCCGGTGAACGAACAGCCCGCCGAGGAACAGCCGGGACCGGCCACGCGTGCGGCCCTCGCTGAAAAATACGCCTCCCGCTATATCGTCGCCGATCGCCGCTACCCCGACACCAGCGTCTTCAGCGTCGACGACACGACTTTTTTCTCGAGCATGCCGCGCCCGTCCCACTGGTCGGTATCCTGGTCCGACCTGATGATGACGATGTTCATCCTCTTTGTGGTGATGTTTGCCTACCAGGCCGCCAACCAGCAATTTCTCGTCAACGAGGACCCGTCCGTGATTGGCGGCGATACTACCGATTCGCTGGACATTGCCGAAGGTTCGCGCGCGACCCTGCCGATCACCCCGATCAAGCCTGGGCTGCCGGTGATTACCGCCGGCACCGTCAAAAAGGTCGTGCCGGTGCTACCGGAGGATACGGCCACCGCCAGCGAACCCGTCAGTGAAAAAGTCAGGCTGGCCCGTGAAAAGATCAGAAAGGACGCCGAGGCCGCACTCGCCAGGCTCAGGACCGAGCGGGAAAACCAGGACAAGGCCCGGGCGGAGGCGGCGAAGACTGCGCCGGTTGCCGCCGAACCGCCCCCTCCTGTGACCCCTGCCGATGACAAGATGCAGGAGATGTACACGCTGAGCCAGAAAAACCTCGAAAATTACGACATGGAGAAGTTCGCCGCCATCGATCTGGTCCCCGACAAGACCGTACGGATCGTTCTCACCGGCGACCTGTTCTTTGAAACGGGGGCTGCCGAACTTTCCGCATCCGCCAGGGCATCGCTGAAAAAAATCACCGAGGTGATCAGGAAAACCCCGTACATCATCAACATCGTCGGCCACACCGACAATATCCCGATGCGTTCAGAGCGCTACCCCACCAACTGGGAGCTCTCCGTCGCCAGGGCCAGCCGGGTGGCCCGCTTCCTCATCGAGGAAATGGGAATGAACCCGAACCAGTTCGTGGTCAGCGGCTACGCCTCCCACAGGCCGATCCAGTCGAACGCCGATACCCGCGGGCGCGCCGCCAACCGACGGGTCGAAATCATCATCAGCAAGAAGCTGCCGCCGGCCGCCCCGGCCACACCTGAAAATCTCCAATAACGATCCCCTATGAAGAACACGACGCGTATCGGCTTCTTCCTTGGCCTGACCATTTTCCTGATCGGCTTCATCATCAACGGCAATCTCATCCTCTACTTCAACCTCTCGGGAATCCTGATCGTCCTCGGCGGCGTCGGGGCTGCCTCGCTGCTCAGTTTCAAGCTCGACCAGCTGCGGATCGTCGGCAAGGTCATCCGCTCGGCATACAGCAGCAAGGGACTGAAAGAGACGGAGGTCATCGACATCCTGATCGACCTCTCGATCAGGTCGCGAATCGATGGCATCCTGTCGCTGCAACGCCAGGAGAATGAAACGACCATCCTTTTCCTGCGCAGGGCCCTTGGCTGCCTGGTGGACGGTTACCGCATCGAGCAGATCCGCGACATCCTCAACACCGAGATGTACTTTTTCAAATTGCGCCGCGAGGATTCGGAACGGGCGCTCCGCACCATAGCCGATTTCTGCCCGGCCTTCGGGCTGATCGGCTCGGTGGTCGGCCTGATCGCGATGCTCGGCGGAGTCGGCGACACCTCGGTGATCCTGAAGACCATCCCCATCGCGCTGACCTCCACCCTCTACGGTCTGCTGCTGGCAAATTTCTTTTTCCTTCCCTTTGCCGCGGTCATCAAGGAGCGGACCAACCACGAACTGCTGCTGCAGAAAATTATCATGGAGGGAGTGATCGCCATCGAGTCCGAGATCAACCCGGCCATCCTCAAGATCAAGCTCGAATCCTTCCTGACCCCGTCCCAGCGCGAATCCGAATTCGTCTCCTACTCCAAGCTGCGGGAACGCTTCAATATCCATGTTGAAGAACATCCCGAGCAGGAAGCGGACGCCCCGATCCGCATCAACGACAGGTAATCCCGGCGGCAGGCCCTGCCCGATCCAGATCCTCGCGGCAGCCGCAGCAGAACATGCCGGCACACCAGTTGCAACGAGCCCGCCGCCATGGCAGCCTCCAGCCGGCAGTCGCGAAGAGCGTGCTGCCGGCAATTTCTTCCCGCCACCGATTTATTCGTCACAGGATCCCTGAAAAATAGCATAT
Source organism: uncultured Desulfobulbus sp. (assembly GCA_964475345.1). Lineage (GTDB taxonomy): Bacteria > Desulfobacterota > Desulfobulbia > Desulfobulbales > Desulfocapsaceae > Desulfoprunum. The sequence continues at coordinate 2,600 of CAYYWK010000156.1, read as the reverse complement.
AATCAGAAGAAGTACCGCTCCACCGTCATCGTCAACCCGATGCCTCACGGAATCGTATGCATCCTGCCGCCACCAAACCGCTGTCGCAGATCCTGCTGGCCAACATGCTGCTGGTTGCGACACTGTCCTGCGTCGTGGTCGGCTGCCTGTGGGCAGCCCAGGAGACCCTCCGTTTCAACGCCGACGTTGTCGCCATGCGCGACAGAATGATCGCCGCCCGCAAGGAAAAAATGAAGGAGCAGGTCGATGCGGCCGTCTCCTACCTCCGCTTCATGCGCCGTCAGACCGAGGCCCGCACCCGTTCCATCATCAGGGAACGGGTGCACGAGGCCCACCAGATCGCATCGCACCTGCACTCCCTGCATGCCTCCAGCAAAAGCCAGGCGGAACTGGAATCATTGGTGCGCGAAGCCCTCCGACCGATCCGCTTCAACAACGGCCGCGGCTATTTCTTCGCTACCCGGCTCGACGGGGTGGAACAGCTGTGCGCCACCTGCGCCCACCTCGAGAACACCGACCTGAGCGATCTGCAGGACGCCCGTGGCGCCTACGTTATCAGGGACATGGTGCACCTCGTCAATAAGGACGGCGAGGGCTACTATTCCTACAGCTGGGGCAAGCCCGATGCGCCCGGAAGGGAATTCGGCAAATTGTCCTTCGTCAAGCTGTTTGAACCATTCGGCTGGCTGATCGGCACCGGCGAATACCTTGACGACGTCGAAGAAGACCTCAAACATGAGGCATTGCAGTGGATCCGGGATATCCGCTACGAGGGGGACGGCTATATCTTTGTCGGCGACTGGCAGGGCAACAGCCTTTCCGGCCCCGCCGTCGGCAGAAACATGTACGAAGTCACTGACCGGAACGGGGTCAGAATCGTCCAGGAAATGATCAAGGCAGCCAGAAACGGCGGTGGCTTCGTCGGCTACGTGATGCCGAAACTGGAAGGACAGCGCCCCGAGCCGAAGATCAGCTACGCGGCGGGACTGCCGGAGTGGCAGTGGTATATCGGCACAGGTCTCTACATCGACGACATCGAGCGCGACATTGCCGAATACCGACGGCAGTCGATGCACAGCCTCCTCTACAACATCCTGAAAATACTGATCGGCATGCTGATCCTGTGGCTCGGGGTTTTTTTCCTGGTTACCCGGTTGAACCGGAAAACCCAGAGGATGCTCTCGACCTTTTCACAGTTCTTCACCAGCGATGGCCATGACAGCCGGGAAATTCCGGCTGGGGAGATGCCGGTCAGGGAATTCAGGGAACTGGCCGATGCCGCCAACCGGATGATCGCCGGAAGGAACAGGGCAGAGGTGGCCCTGCGGGAAAAGACCGAGGAACTTGAACGATATTTCACTGCAAGTCTCGACCTGCTCTGCATCGCCGATACAGATGGCCGGTTCGTCCGCCTGAACCCGGAATGGGAGAAGGTCCTCGGCTACCCGACAGTCGAGCTTGAAGGCCGCAGGTTTCTCGAACTCGTCCACCCTGACGACCGCGAAGCAACCCTTGACGCCATCGGCAACCTCAACAGTCAGCAGGACGTGCTGAATTTTGAAAATCGCTATCGCTGCGCCGATGACAGCTATCGCTGGATAGAGTGGCGGGCGAGAGCGAGTGGAAACCTTGTCTACGCCGTCGCCAGGGATGTTACCGACCGCAAGCGCAGCGAACAGGAATTGCGCAGGAGTGAAGCGCGGCTCAAGGATATTTTCGACAACATGCCCAACGGCTATTATCTCAGCACCAGGGAGGGGAAATTCCTCGACGTCAATCCCGCCTTCGTGACAATGCTGGGTTACGCCAGCCGGGAGGAACTGCTGCAGGTTGATATCGCCAGGGATATCTATGTGGCCCCGGGAGAGAGGGAGCACCACATCGAGGAATCGCAGAACCCGGAATTCCTCTCCGCCAGCCATCCGGAACAGTACAGGCTGAAACGCAAGGATGGCAGAATCATCCTGATCGAGGACCATTCCCGTTACCTCAGGGATGAACAGGGCGAGGTCATCTGCCACGAGGGGATCTGCCGCGACGTCACCGAGCGGGAGATGGCCGAGGAGATGCTGAAGGCCAGCGAAGAGACCTTCCGCAATATCGTCCAGGCCTCCCCGATGGGGATTCACCTCTACAGGCTCGAAGAGAATGACCGCCTGGTCTTTGTCGGCGCCAACCCGGCCGCCGACCGGCTGCTGGGGGTGGATAACCGCCAGTTCATCGGCAAGACCATTGAAGAGGCCTTTCCCCCGCTCACTAGCACCGAGATTCCCTCCCGCTACCGTCGGGCCGCACGGGATGGCGAACACTGGCAGACCGAACAGATCGACTATGCCCACGGCAAGATAGCCGGCGCCTTCGAAGTCCATGTTTTCCAGATGTCGCCCGGCAATGCCGCCGTCCTCTTCAACGAGATCACCTCCCGCAAACAGGCGGAAGAGGAGCGGCAGCAGCTGCAGGAGCAGCTGGTCCACGCCCAGAAGATGGAGTCGGTGGGCCGGCTCGCCGGCGGCGTCGCCCATGATTTCAACAACATGCTCGGGGTCATCCTCGGCCATACGGAACTTGCCCTGCAGGGTCTCGATTCAGCCCATCCGCTG
>CAYYWK010000155.1:0-6922 GCA_964475345.1 uncultured Desulfobulbus sp. | reverse complement strand
TGAAAAACACTATGCCATTTCGTCGCTGCTGACCAGGGGGCGGGAACTGGCCGCCGGGATGGAGGTGGTGTCTTTCGATCTTTTCGACACCCTGCTGGTCAGGCGCATCCACGACCCCGACCTGGTCAAGCTGCCGGTTGCCAGGTTCATCGCCGCCAGGGCACGCGAGTTTGATCTGCACTGGTCATGGCAGCGGGTGCAGAAGTTGCGGGATGAGATCGAGAAGCGTCACCGCGCCGAAACCGGCAGGAGCTTTGTCGATCAAGAGGCCTGCTATCCGTTCTACATGGAGGAGATGCTGAGCGTCATCTTCGGCCCGGAGCGCGGTGCCAAAATGCTGCAGGAAGTCACCGACTACGAGCTGCTGATGGAAAACAGCATGCTGGTGCCGCGGCAAGCGATGGCCGAGTGGCTGGTCGAACTGGCCGGACAGGGGAAACGCATTTTCATCCTCTCCGACATCTACCTGCCCGCCAGGCACCTGCGGGTGCTCGTCGAGCATGCCGGCCTTCTGCCCTATGTCGAAGAGGTTGTGTCATCGGCCGACTCCTTTCTCGCCAAGGCTTCGGGCAAGGGCTTCGAACTGGCCCGCGACCGCTTCGGCCTTGCCGGCAAAAACTGGCTGCATGTCGGCGACAATCCTGTTTCCGACGGCCTGCGTCCAGCCCAAGCCGGCATCACCGCCCTCGTCCTTCACGATGGCTCTGAAAAACATCGCAAGGCAGTGGTCAAGAGATATGTCAATTACAGCGGCGGCCGGCCATTCTGGCGGGGAAGGGCGCTGCAGCAGCTGATGCTGCCGCTCGAGGCTGAAAACAGCGAACGGACCGACCTGTATCGCGAGGGATATGCATTCCTCGGCCCGTTGATCGGTAGTTTTGTCCAGCATATCGCCGAGCAGTGCCGCGAAAAGGGCATCACCAAGGTTTTTTTTCTTTCACGCGAGGGGTTTACCTTCAAGATGTTCTGGGAAAAGGCGATGCCGTATCTCTTCCCGGATGGCCGGTTGCCGGAGATCGAATACCTCTATGTCAGCAGGATGGCGCTGGCCGGGACCAGCTGCGCCGTGCAGGGACTGACCAGGGCCAATGCCGACATTGCCTTTCTTCCCGCCGGCAACCGTGATTTCCGCGACGTCTGCCGGATTTTCAGCCTGCAGGTCGAAAACCTCGAGCCCCACCTGCAGCGGTTCAAGCTGTCCGTCGACACCTGCCTGAGCCCGCACCACGACGGGTTTGAGCCGCTCAACCGGCTGAGGTTCTACGAGCTGCTCGAAGACCCGAGCTTTCAGGATGAAATACGGCGGCAGGTCGCCGCAGCTGGCGAGGCCCTGCAGCGCTATCTTGCAGATGTCGGCTTCTTCGCTCACCGAAAGGTGGCGCTGGTCGATATCGGCTGGCTCGGCACCATCCAGCGTTTTCTCTTCGAGGCAGTGCAGCACCGCCAGGATTGCCCTGTCTGCCATGGTTTTCTTTTCGCCGCCACCCGGGGGATACCCTATCCGGCATCGGAGAAGAACTCTATCGACGGCGTGGTCTACGATCGTCACCGCTTTGACATGGCCGGCAGCACTATCCTCTACGCCCGCGACATCTTTGAAGAGGCCTGCCGGGCCCCTCATCCAACGCTGAATGGCTACAGGCTGACCGAGAAAGGTTACGAACTGGAGTTTCGCAGGGTTGACGACGCAATCGGGCAGGCAGAACTGCAGCAGGACAGCTATTTTTCAGCCCTGCAGCAGGGGGTGGCCGATGCGGCGGAGCGCTATGGCGCGGCATCGGCGCTGCTCGGCTATACCCTGGGCGACTACAAGCCCTGGTTCAACCTGCTGATGGTCGGGAAGCTGGCCTTCCCGCGCACCTCAGAAGTCGCGAACATCCGTCACAGACACCACCTCGATGATTTTCATGGCCGACATCAGCCAAAGAAGGTACATGTGAAAGAGTCCTTGCAGCTCTGGGATTACCCGGTATGGCGATTGGTCAGCGATCCTCTGCTGCGCCTCAGGTTCTTCCTGAGGCATATGCGTGAGCGGATCAAGGAGTGAGATGAATACCATCCGTACCGACAGACAGGATCTTTCCGGGTTCGGGATCTTCAGGGTGATGCGCCTGCTCATCCTCAGCAGGATCGTCCCCCTTGGCAATCTCGCGGGCGGCGGCGTGATACGCTGCCTTGTCACCCTGGCAGTGCTGCACGCGTGCGGGAAACATGTCTTCAGGCTCCTGGTCAGACACGAGCACCGCTTGCATTCGCTGTACCTCAGGATGAAAAAATACACAAAGTAGGCGGACAATGCTGGACGACTTTTTTTCCTTTCTCTGGCGGCACGCGTTTGCGGGCGTAATCTGCATTGTTGCCTGCGCAGCGTTTGTCATATTCTTCATCAACCGGTCCCATGTCGACCTGTCAATCGAAGTTGATCAGCGGACGGTTTTCAAGGTATACTGGGCTGAAGCCGGCGAGCATTTTTCCGAAAAACGGATGGCCCAGGTTCTGGTCAAGCCGGAACGGAAGAACTACAGCTTCAACCTCACCAACCTCAAACATATCGACAAACTGCGGATCGACCCGCAGGCGTTTGCGGGACGCAGCGTCATCGAAAGCATCACCATCAAGCAGAACGGCTACAAGGAGATACGTCTTGCGACGAGCGGGGACTTCGCCAGGCTGAAACCGCTCGAACAGATCGGCAGCCATTCAACCGAAGGGGATAAGCTGGAAACCGTCTCCACCGGCAAAGACCCCAATTATCTCCTCGATATCGACGTCGAACCGGAACAGTTCGCCTGGTCCGCCGTCATCGTCGGCTGCTTCGCGCTCTGCAGCCTCATCATCCTGGTCTATGCCTCGGTCCACCATCTTGTCTTTGCTTTCAGCTACATACCGGTGCTGCTGCTGGTGGTGCTGGTCCTGGCCAGTGTCATGGCCCTCATCAGTGAGCGCAATGTCCATCCGGATGAATATGTCCATCTGGCCGCATCACGGTACTATAAGAACAACTGGTTCCCCCCGAGGATTGGCGATCCGCAGGTGCAGGAGACGTACAGCGTGTACGGCGTGTCGAGGCTGCATACCAACGAAATTTCCTACCTGTTCTGCGGCAAGACGGCTGCCATCCTCGCTCCGCTGAAACTGACCGAACACATTTCCTTCCGAATCTTCAACCTGCTGCTTCTCGGCCTGATTCTGCTGTATACTCTGCGGGTCCCAGATTCCCGCCTGGTCGCCGTTCCCCTGCTGATTACACCCCAGGTGTGGTACCTTTTCAGCTATTGCAACTCCGATGCCTTTGCGATCGCCATGTGTTTTTTCGTCGGATGCCAGGTGGTCGTCCGGGAAAGCGCCTTCAACAGGTTTCTCGGGCGACGCGAAGGGATCGGGCAGTGGGGCAACATGCTGGTGGCTGCCTTTTTCTTCGGCATTCTGTTTGTTCTCAAGGCCAATTTTCTCGTTTTTACAGCCTTCCTGTTCTGGGTGCTGCTGCTGCGGCTGGTGCAGGAAAAGAATGTCTCCGAGCGGAAGGTGTTCCTGCGGCGCGTGTTGGCCGTCTGTATCCTCGGCCTCACCCTGATGGCGGTGAAGGTTGCCGCCGATTACCATGTCAACGGCTGGGACCGCACCGCAAAAATCGCCGCGATGCGCGACAAGGTGGCGCTTCCGCTTTACAACCCCAACACTCCTCTCGAAAAACAGCACGCCAACCTGTACATGAAGAAAAGGGGTATCCCGCTTTCAGAGATTATCCATAAGAATAGGTGGTTTGAGAAGACATTCCGGAGTTCGTTCGGTGTCTACGGTTATTCGACCATTTCCGCAGGGTACGGCTATTACGACCTGGTCAGGTGGACGGGCGCTGCCTTTCTCGCCGTTTTTCTTCTTGCCCTGCTGGCCAGATCGGGCCTGTATGTCAGCCTCCAGACCCTTGCCGTGATCCTGCTGTCGGCAACCCTGATCTCAGTTTCTCTCTATCACTCATGGACCAAGGATTTCCAGGCCCAGGGCAGGTATCTGATCCCGATCCTGCCGATGCTCGGAGTGCTCTGCATGCAAGGCAGAAACGCGATAAGCCCGAAAATCATCACGCTGTTCACCACGGCAATGTTCCTTCTTTCCGTCTATTCCTATATCTGCGTCGCTCTTCTCGAAATTCCCCGTCTGCTCAGGGTCTGACGCGGCTGCGCAAGGCGTACGCCCGCGCGGTGGCATGGCTATTTTGCACGGTGCAGTCGTCCCTCGATTCGGGTATAAAGAGCAGATTCTTCCGTATGCGTACGATATTTTTTCATTATCCATTTCCTCCCCGACTTTGAAGAGCTGAGCATGTGTGGCATTTGTGGTGAAGCAGGGAATTCCTACGGCTATCTGGTCGATGCTGTGCGGATAAAGAGAATGACCGATGCCATCTCGCATCGCGGTCCCGACGACGACGGCTACCATGTGCAGGAGATGGTCGGGCTCGGGCAGCGGCGGTTGAGCATCATCGACCTGTCAACCGGTCACCAGCCGATCCCCAACGAGGACAAGACGATCTGGGTGATCCTCAACGGGGAGATTTACAACTTCCAGCCCCTGCGGGAGGAACTTCTTCGCGCCGGCCACCGTTTTTCCACCAGCAGCGACACCGAAGTCATCACCCATCTCTACGAGGAAGAGGGTGTGGAGAGCCTCAAGAAGCTGCGGGGAATGTTTGCCATCGCCCTGTGGGATGACCGCGAGAAGACGCTGCTCCTGGCCCGGGACAGGCTCGGCAAGAAGCCGCTGTTCTACAGCCGGCTGCCCCAGTCGCTGATCTTCTCTTCGGAGGTCAAGTCGCTGCTCGCCGACGAGCGGCTGCCCAGGCGCATGAACCCGCTGGCCATCCACGACTTTCTCTCCTTCAAATTCATCCCCCGCCAGGACGACCTGATTGACGGCGTGCACAAGTTGCCGCCTGCCTCGTACATGCTCTACCGGAACGGCGAGATGACCATCAACCGCTACTGGCAGCTCGAATACGCAGTGGATGAACGGATGACCGAAGAGCAGGCCCTTGCCGGCAGCGAGGAGATTCTTGCCGAGTCGGTGCGGCTGCGGATGATCAGCGACGTGCCGATCGGGGCATTCCTCAGCAGCGGCCTGGATTCCGGGATGATCGTGTCGCTGATGAGCAGGATGAGCCCGGATCCCGTCAACACTTTTTCCATCGGCGACCAGACCCAGGGCTACAACGAACTGCCGAACGCCCGCCTGATTGCCGAACACTGCCGGACCAACCACAATGAACTGGTGGTCCATCCCGACGCGGTGAAAATCCTGCCGGACCTGGTATGGCATCTCGACGGCCCCTATGCCGACGTACCGGCCCTGCCGATGTACTATGTTGCCAAACTGGCCCGTGAGCACGTCAAGGTCGTCCTGACAGGCGACGGCGGAGACGAGTCGTTCGCCGGCTACGATCGCTATATTGCCAACCTGCTGCTGGCAAAATACCGGAGCTGGCTGCCGCTGGTCATGCGTGAGAAGGTCGTCCCGGCCGTTCTCAACCTGTTCCGGGAAAAAACTGAGCGAAAGAGCTGGCGGCAGTCCTGGCGCTGGTTCAACACCATGTCGCTGCTGCCGGACAGCGAGAGTTATGCCCGCGGTATCAGCTTCTTCCATTTCCAGAACGAGGACAAGGAGTTCCTCTATACCGACGCCTTCAAGGATATGGTGCGCGGCCACAATTCCCTTGACGGTATCCTGTCGCGGTTTGCCAATGACCGCGTGCAGGACCCTGTCAACAAGATGACCTTCTCCGATCTGATGATCCGGGTTCCCGAATACTCGAATATCAAGATAGACAGGATCACGATGATGCATGGCCTTGAGGCCCGCTGCCCGTTTCTTGATCATAAGCTGGTCGAGTTCGCGGCGACCATCCCCACCCGGATCAAGATCAGGCATCTCAACAGGAAACATCTCATCAAGAAGATCGCCGCCAAATATCTGCCCAAAAAAATCGTCGGCCTGCCGAAGCAGGGTTTCGGCTCGCCGATCAATACCTGGCTGCGGGGAGATCTGAAGGGCCTGTCCGAAGGCCTGCTGCTCAATTCGCATTTGGTCAGAGACGGACTGTTCAGGGAGGAGTACATCAAGGACCTGCTCGACCGGCACGCTTCGCAGCAGGTCAACAACGGTACACGGATATGGGGACTGATCAACGTCGAGATCTGGTACCGCATCAATTTCGGAGATCGCAGTCCGGTCGAGACCAGGGAAAATCTCAAGGACCTCTTTCACGGATGGCAGTATCGAAAAGGTTCGACCGCAACCGGGGACCCCGCTCCTGCGCATGCCGCACACTCCCGCTGAATCCGTACCCGCACGATGACAAACCTCGGTAAAAACGTGGTAAGGGGTGTCAAGCTGGCTGTCAGCTGCGGCTTCTTCTACATCCTGTTTTCCTTCGTCAAGGGCAACGAACTGCTGGTCATTTTCAAGCGGATCGACTGGCTGTATCTCTGCCTGTCCTTTCTGCTGATCCCGGTGATGCTGTCCGCGAGCTGTCTCAAATGGCGGGTCGTTCTCGGCGAGAGGGCAGGGCACATACCCTTTCTGCAGCTGCTGCGGATCTACGCGATCGGCTATTTTTTCTCCAACCTCCTGCCCTCGACGGTCGGCGGCGATGTCGTCAGGTCCTATTACGCTGGCCGCCTGCTGGGCAGCCAGTCCCACGCCGCCGTTTCCATCTTCATCGAACGCTTCACCGGCATCATGCTGCTGTTCTTTCTCGTCGCCGCCGCGCCCATGCTGTCTCCGCGGCTCTACCTGATCCCGTACGTATGGGTTCCGGCCCTGGCCGGCGTGATTCTGCTGGGCATATCCTGCTTTCTGTTTTTCGCCCGCGACCCGCTGGCGCTGCCCCGAAGGATGTTTGCCGCACTTTTGAGAATGCTGCGTG
>CAYYWK010000154.1:0-6932 GCA_964475345.1 uncultured Desulfobulbus sp. | reverse complement strand
CGCCATGTATCTCCATGGGGTGGAGAGCGTGTACGATATCGCCTGGAACGACACCGTCACCTACGGCGAGATTTTTCACCAGGCGGAAATCGAATTTTCAACCTTCAATTTCGAGCAGGCTAATGTCGAGCGCCTTACCTCGTTCTTCGATATCTACGAAGATGAGGCGGCAAGACTCATAGAGAAAAACCTGATCCTGCCTGCCTACGACTACTGCCTCAAGTGCTCGCATACCTTCAATCTGCTCGATGCCCGCAACGCCATCAGCGTATCCGAGAGAACCAGGTATATCGGAAGAATCAGAAATATTGCCAGGAAGGTTGCCGAGAGCTATGTCGCCCAGCGGCAGGAGATGGGCCACCCGCTGTTGAAGCAAAAATAGGAGTGGCGGAAGTGCATGGGAATCGAACCCACCTGAGAGGCTATTAACCCCACACACCGGATTTGAAGTCCGGGAGAGCCACCAGTGCCCTGTCCACTTCCACTCCTGCTCCACTCAAACGAGTAGGGCCACTATAATAATTAGTATTGACCTCGAAAACAAGTTTTTATTATACTATGTTGTTGCAATTCGCCTTTCCATGCCGACGAGGGATGGCCGGGCAGACTGCCTGAATAAGCAGCCCATTCTAACACCACAACTTTTCCATAAACGCTATGCAATGTGAACGACTCATCAAACTGGCAAAAACCTGGTACCTCAATGTCAGGGACGAAACCATGGCTCCCGCCAGAATGATTTCCTTTATTGAGCAGCATGTTGCGAATTGCGATGTCTGTCAGGCAGACCCGGATATCCAGGATGAGATCGCCAAAATCACGGAAATCATCCTCCCGGAATCGAAGATACCCAAAGCCATGCGCCTGAACAGTGATGTCGAAGAAGAAGACGAGGATATCGACGACGAAGACGACGATCTCAGCGTGAATTCCGATGATGAGGAAGATGAGGATCTCGAGGACATCGACGATCTCGACGAAATTGACGAACTCGAAGAAGAGATTGAAGAAGGCCCGCTTCTCGAAGAGGAAGACGACATCTGAAGTCCTCCAGGATGGGTACGGCCGTAGAGACAGGCCTGCCCATCCCCAGCCCGCTCATTTTTCCTGCCAGCCAGCCAGTTTCCCTGCAATATAGCCAGTGATGCACTGCTGTTCTTCGTTGCCCTTGCCGGCGACCCGCAGGTGTGGACCAAAGGCGAAGAAAACCTCCCGCCGAACATTTAATCTCCCGAAATCCTTTATGTATTTACCATTCGTCCAGGCATCGGTCCGCAAGGCCAGCGGTACAATCGGCACGTCAGTCTTCTTGGCCAGCTTGACGCCTATTGAACTCATCTGTGCCGGATCGAAACTATTGGTGCGGGTCGTCTGTGGAAAAACGATGATCGAGACCCCTTTTCTGAGCCGCTTTTCTCCCTCTTCGAGGACAATTTTAAGATCCTGGCGGGGATTGTTCCGGGTGACGGCAACAGGGTCCCGCGAACGCATCACATCCTTGAACACCGGATAGCGGAGCAGGCTTTCCTTGATGACAAAGGTTACCGGCTTCAACGGCTGCACCATCACCGGCAGGAGCAGTGTCTCCATCATGCTCATATGGTTGCCGACAATCACGCAGGGGCCTTCGAAGGCGGTCAATTCCTGCAGACCGCTGATGCTGATCCGCAGCCCTATCCGCTCCAGCAGGCGAAGCACCTCAAGGCTGCTTTCCGACCACCTGCCGCCATCATACCCGCCTGATTTGACCTCTCTGCTGGCCCGCAACACAATCCCCAGAAAACAACTGTAAAAATAGAGGGACGGCCACCTCCTTGCCAGCAGCGGCCGCTCTCCCTCCCCCATCCTTGCTGTGGCATACGCTGCATCAGCCCGTAACAGTTCGTTCATTTCCAGCTCCACATGAGTTGCGCCTCAAACCGCATCGCCTCAGATCCATTTTTTGTTTTTCAAGTACAGCAATTGGACAATGAAGGCAACCAGGACCAGCAGGCAGAAGATCGCAAACCCCCACCGTCCGTCCGCCCCGGGAATCCCGCCGAGATTGACCCCCAGCAGGCCTGTCAGAAAGCCAAGGGGCATGAATATTGTTGCCACCAGCGCCAGCGCGTACATCCGCCTGTTCATCTCCTCCGAAAGCCGGCTGACAAGCTCCTCGTGGAGGACGACCGCCCGGTCCCGGATCGAGTCGAGTTCCTCGACGTACCGGTAGTGACGATCCGCAACTTCCCGGAGGCGCAGCCTGTCGGCATCCCCGAGCCAGGTATTTCTCAAGCCCTGGATTGCTCCGAGGGCATCGCGCTGAGGGGCGAGATAGCGGCGGATTTCGATGATCTGGCGGCGCAGGCTCGACAGCAGTGGCTGCTGCAGTCTGCCCTGTTCACTCATGATCGTTTCTTCGATATCATCAAATATCGACTCGAAATCCTCGACGACATCGCCCACCCTGTCCATCACGAATTCGCAGATCTGGGCCAGGAACTCGCCCGGCGTGGCAGGCCCTCCACCTGATTCGATCGCCTGCCGCATGTCGTCAATCGAGACCAGGGGACGCTGGCTGCTGCTGATGATCAGATGTTGGTCAAGCCACAGCCGGATGGCCACCATGTCCTCCGGATCGGCTCCGGGAATCAGGTTGACCCCCCGCAGCCCGAGCAGCAGACCGTCGTGAAACGGGGTGCTGCGCGGCCGGGAATCCTCCGCCAGCAGATTGTCGACAACCAGGTAATCGAGCCCCTTGCGCTGTTTCAACCACTGCTGGACAGTCGGCTGACTGTAGTCGAGATGCAGCCACATGAACGCTCGGCCTTCCGCCTGCCAGCTTTCTATCTCCGGCCAGCCGACCGCCGTCCCCCCGCCGTCGCCGTCAAGCAGAAAAGCGACAACCAGACCATCCTGTGCTATTTCCTTGTCCATTCAAACCGTTGACCGTATGTGGATATCGCGCTGAGGAAAGGGAATCTCGATGCCATGCTGTCTGAAAGCGGCATCGATGAGGAAATTGATTTCGCTGCGGACCCGCGGCTTGTTGTCGATATTCTTCAGGTGGCAAAGGAGATCGAAATTGAGCGAGCTCTCGCCGAATTCCTGGAAAAAGACATCCGGAAGCGGCGATGAACCGTCAATGACGACTTCCCGGTGACCATTGGCGATATCCAGCAGCAGCTGGCGGACCAGGGTGGTATCCGAACCATAGGCGACCCCCATCGAAACCCGCAGCCGCCCCCGGGGGTCGTTGAACATCATGTTGGTAACAGGGGAAGAAATCAGTTCGGAGTTGGGGACGATGACATCGGCGCGATCAAAGGTCTGGATGATCGTCGATCTGACGCTGATCTTCTTGACATAGCCCTCGGTGGTCCCGGCAACGATCCAGTCCCCGCGCTTGATCGGCCTCTCGAACAGCAGAATCAGGCCCGAGACGAAGTTATTGACGATATTCTGCATCCCGAAGCCTATCCCCACCGACAGGGCCCCGGCAATGACCGCCAGTCCCGAGAAGTTGACGCCGGCAACCGACAGCCCGACAATGGCGGCAAGGACATTGCAGACATAGCCGGTGACAGTCAAAAGCGCCTCCCGGGTGCTCACCGCGAAAGAGGCGTCCTGTTCCCATTTCTGTTCGAGGACCTTCTTGAGCCACAGCGCAAGCGTCCAGCCGACAATGAAGATCAGCAGGCCGACAACGATCCGTGCAGGGACGATCAGGATGTCTCCCAGGTGGAAGCCTCCCGTCAGAAAGGAAAAGATCGCCGCGGCATAGACGTCGGAATAATCCCAGGCCTGCACCAGCAGAAGAATGACGCCGACACCGAGCAAGACCTTGAGCATGGCCCGCAGCCAGCCGACACCCTTCAACAGGTCCTCCTCGTCCCCCTGGTCGAGAACGACACCGATCTGCTCGAAGAAACGCCGCCGGTTCCTGAACAGTACGCGGTAGGCGATACGCGAGCCATCGACGGTCAACGAAGCACCGGCATACAGCAGCAGGGACCAGGCGAACCCGGCCAGCACATGGGTTGCTAGCGCCCGGAAACCGAATATTTCAAGATAGAGCACCACCGCGGCAGCCAGCAGGATAAACAGCCGGACCAGCCTGGTTCTCCGGCGAAAGCGCGGAAAGTGTCCGGCAAGGGGCGGAATCACCGTCACCGACAGCAGGCAGGTGCAGCCGATGACGACAAAGCGACCGACAACGAATGTGACTTCCGCAGCCAGATCCAGGCCAGGGGCCGCCAGCAGGTAGACCAGCACCCCCGCGGCAAGCCCAAGAAACCGCACCTGCCAGCGCTGCGGCAGGCTCAGTCCCAGGCCCGCGTTTTCACCGGCTGGAGCCGGGCAGAGAGCCTCTGTCAGCAGCGGTGCCAGCAGGACCACCAGCAGGGACAGGGACAGCCACGGCAGAAAGGACGGCGGCGTCTCTCGGCCAAGCTGCAACCACAGGGCGACCGTCATTCCCAGGATGGCCCCCATCAGCAGACGGCAAGCGAGGGAACGTCGACTGAGCAGGAAGATCATCCGGCGCAGGCTGCCGTCGCCCTCTCCGGCCAGAACGGCGTCCAGTTTCGCCGTCTGCCTGGCCAGCAGCCAGGAGCAGAAAACGGCCGCCAGCAGCAGGATAACCAGCCGGTCCCCGGTCAGGGCGCCGAGCCCCTGCCGGAATGCGGTCAGGTCGGGAAGAGCAGGCGAACTTGCCGCTTCCCGGAAATCCGCGCCGAAATCCCAGAGCGGCGCTCCCTTGCCCATGACCATCGTGCGCCGGCCTTCCTGCCTTTTTCGCTCCAGCAGTTTCAGGGCTTCTGCGGCATTGATCGCCAGCAGTCTGAATTCGGCCATCTGCGCTTCCTTCAGCTTCCGGTTGGCGCTGAGGCTGGTTCGTTCCCTGGCCAATCGCGCCGGCTCCCCTTCGACCTTCTCGCCGAGGGCCTTCAGCGCCGCGTCGATTTGCAGCATCTCCTGTTGCAGAACCTGCTGCTGTTTCTCGGCCTGACCCAGGTGTTCGTTGAGTCGCTCGCGCAGTGCCTGATACTGCTCCGGAGCAGCGGTTCTGTCCTGGATGGTCCTGAGCAGTTTCTTGATCTCCTGGTTGCCTTTCAGCGGGTCGTATCCGTCATCTCCCTGGATCTGCTGGGCAAGCGCCGGGAAAGACAGGAGAATGCAGAGGAGTACGACAACGACAAAGAGCGGTTTTTTTTCAGAGCGCATGCGGATTCCTGGCCGGGAGCAATTGTATTGCGGAGTGTTAACAACTTGGTATTCAACGAAAAGGTACAACAATACAGCCACCTTGCAAAGCGGAAAGAACAGGCAGTTGAAAGGATGGGAGAAAGTCTCGACGCTTGTGCCCTCAGATGCCTGAGGGGTGCATGGCCTGCCAGTTACTGATCGTCAAGGGCCCGTCGCACCGCGTTGGCAATCTCGATGCGCATCACCGGTTTCGGCACGTACTGCCGCACCCCGATGGCCCGGGCCTTGCCCTCGTTCATCAGTTCACTGAAGCCGGTGCAGAGGACAACCGGCATGTCCGGACAGACATTCAGGATCGACCTGGTCAGCTGGGCACCGTTCATCGCCGGCATGGTCATATCCGTGATGACGAGGTCAAAACGGCCGGGATCCTCCTCGATGAGCCGCAGGGCCTCATGCGGCCTGGTCACAGCAGTCACCCGGTACCCGAGACCGGCAAGTATCCGCCGTTCGATATCGAGGACATCCCTCTCGTCGTCGACGATCAGCAGCCGCTCGTCGCCGCCGAAGACCCGCAACTCCGACTCCTCCCGCGACTCCTGCCCGCCTTCCGCGGCCAGAGGCAGATAGACCTGGAAGGTGCTGCCGACACCCGGCTCGCTGTACACCGAGATATGGCCCCGGTGGCTCCGGACAAGGCCATGGACCACCGCCAGCCCCATGCCGGTCCCCCTGTCCTTGTCTTTGGTGGTGAAATAGGGGTCAAAAATCCTCTCCATCACCCCCCGTTCCATACCGCAGCCGCTGTCGCTGATGCGCAGCACCACAAACGGGCCGGGCTCCAGCTGCAGGTTCTGGATCTTCGGATCCTCGGCGGTCAGCACTGTTCTGACCATGGATACAGTGAACACCCCGCCGCTCTCCATCATCGCATGGTAGGCGTTGGTGCCAAGGTTCATGATGATCTGGTGCATCTGGGTTGCATCGGCCACCACCATCGCCTTCTCCAGCTGGTAGTCCTCCCGTATCTCGATGGAGTGGGGGATCAGCGAACGCAGCATGTTGAGCCCCTCCCGGATGACGGCGACAAGCTCAATCGGCTTCCTGTCCCCTTCCTGCTGCCGGCTGAAGGTGAGGATCTGCTTGACCAGATTTTTCGCCCTCGTCGCCGCCTGCAGCACACCCCGCAGGTCGGTGAGCACGTGGCAGCTGGCCTCGCTGCACTGGGCGGAGGCGCTGATCTGGGCCAGCTCGGCATAGCCGATGATCGCCGACAGGATGTTGTTGAAGTCATGGGCGATCCCCCCGGCCAGGGAGCCGATCGCCTCCATCTTCTGAGCCTGGCGCAGTTGGATCTCCAACTGGTCACGGACCTGCTCCGCCCGCTTGCGTTCGGCGATTTCCTTCAGCAATTCCGCGTTTGTTCGCTCGAGCTCGTGAATGCGCTGCTGCAGTTCGGGATAGTAGCTTTTGCGGATGGAACGTTCGCCCAGTCCGATGATGCTCTCCCTGAGCCTGTCTCTTCTCTCCTCCTCTTCAGAGGGCTTCTTCATAGACAACCTCGATATCTCGCTGGTTCGGCATCCTCGGGTTGGTCACCATGCAGGGATCCTTGATCGCGTTGCGGGCCAGTTCCGGGATATCGCCGATCGACACGCCCCGCTCCGCCAGGCTGCTGCGGATGCCCACTTCCTCCTTGAGGCTCCTGATTTTCGCCAGCACGGCCACCTCGGCCTCCCGCGCCG
>CAYYWK010000153.1:0-6935 GCA_964475345.1 uncultured Desulfobulbus sp. | reverse complement strand
ATCTACCTGCTCTACCCGGTTCCGCACGTGGTGCTGCTGCCGCTGATCATCATCCTCTTCGGCATCGGCAACTTCTCGAAGATCTTCCTGATCGCGCTGATCGTCTTCTTCCAGATCCTGGTGACGACCCGCGACGCCGCCAAAAACATCCACCGCAACTATTTCTACTCGCTCCAGACCCTCGGGGCCACCCGCCTGCAGGTCTACCGTCATCTCATCCTGCCCGCCTGCCTGCCCAAGATCCTGACGGCGATGCGGATCTCCATCGGCACGGCGGTGGCCATCCTGTTCTTCGTCGAATCCTTCGCCACCACCAGGGGGCTCGGCTACATCATCATGGACTCCTGGGGCCGCTCCGACTACGTCGCCCTCTACACCGGCATCTCCTGCATGGCCCTGCTCGGCTTCTCCCTGTACATCCTCCTCGACCGGATCGAACGGCGGATCTGCGCCTGGACCACCAGCCATTGACTTCAGGTAAGTGATGGATCTTTCCAGTTTATGGTGATTTTTCAGTATTCCCCGTTTGCCTTCGCCAGCACCTGTCTCTATCCTGACGCGCGGAGCCGGTCACTTTTCCAGACGCCGATGGACGCACCGCCCGGCGTACATGACCCTTTTTTTTGCCGGCAGCAACACGCATCCGCGGCAAGGGTCAACCGGGCGGGAACACAAGATTGCAGGGGACGTTTCAGAAATTGAAGACCTTGGCCTCGGCAGCCATATCGATCAGGTGAGGACCACCGTCGAGGGCCATGTTGGAATGGAAGCCGGCTTCATCGAGCCCCCGGTTCTTTGCGCAGGGGGTGCAGACCCCGACCGTCACCTCGTTCTCGACCAGGTAGGGCAGGTAGTCGTCAGGACAGTCACCGGTGACAGTCTTGCTGCTGCCGTCACGGTTTTTCATCGCCCAGTCGACACCGCTGTCGATGAAGAACAGATTCACCTTATGCCCCTTGCCGTGGGCGATTTTCGCGAACTGGAAACATCGGGTAGCCTTCTCGTTGTCATTGTCACGCAGGACAAACAGAAAATTCGCCATGTTGCTCTCCCTTTTGGTGATCGTTGATGGAACAGATGCCCGCCTCATCCGCCCTGCGCCAGGCAATGGCAGCCGGGAAACAGGAACACGCCCGGACTGCGTTCATGTCCTGCCGCCTCCCTGGGAATGAGCGATTCATCTACCGCTTTCCCTCACAACGTTTATACTCCTCCTGGCAAACCTGGGCAAGCAGACATGCGCTCCGGGGCCAGAGACGAGCAACCGATGGAGAGACAAGGATGGAGAAGAAGGATCAGTATGTCCGTGCAAGCGATTATGACCTGCCGGCCAGCCGGCACAACTTCCTGGTGTTTCACCGCCGGATGACGAACCGGCCCTGGAGGGCTTCAGCCGCGGCGCTGGGCATGGGCCTGCTTGCCGCGAACGGCTTCTTCAACCTCACCCGGGCCCCAGGCTGGGATGCCCACCCATGGATGGGCTGGACGATCGGAACGGTCGCCCTGGTGCCCACCTGCTACTTCCTGACCTGTGCCGTCGCCGGGGCGGTTGCCCGGGCAAAGACCGGAAGCAGGCCGAAATCTCCAGGGAAATGCTGAGGGACGGCAACCCGGTCTCACCTTTCGGTTCCACAGGGCTCAGTTTCTCCCTCTAGTTGCTGTGGATGGCGCGGTAAAGCCGCTCCACCAGGGCCTGGTTATAGCCGTGGGAGGTCATGTTGGCGGTGATCCGTCCCCTGATGGGATACCCGAGCAGGTAAAGGTCGCCGATCAGGTCCAGTATCTTGTGCCGCACGAACTCATCGGCATAACGCAGTTCGGTGTTGATGACCTTGCCCTGGTACATGATGATGTGTGAGTTGAGGTACCCGCCGCCGACCTTGCCGAGCCGCTGGGCCATCTCGATGTTTTCGAAGGTGTTGAACGAGCGGGCCGGCGCGATCTCCTCGGCAAAGGAGTGGCGCTCCGGGTTGAAGACCAGGAACTGTTCACCGATCGGGGGAAAGTAGTCGACCCGCATTGCTATTTCAAAGCCCTCGAACGGTTCGGCGTAGAGGTGTTTCTCCTTCGAGTCTTCGACACCCACTCCGATCTTCTCGCGGATGACGGCGACCCTGGTTCCGGCTTCCTGCTCCTGCACCCCCGCCTGGGCGATGAGATCGCAGAAGTCTTTGGCTGAACCGTCGACATTGGGGACCTCGTCGTCGACCTTGATCAGCGCATTGGTTATGCCGTACATCGACAATACCGCCATCAGGTGCTCGACGGTGCGCACCTGCTGCCTGCCGTTTTCGAGGGTGGTGGAGTTGGCGGAGAAGGTCTTCGAGGACACGGTCTGGGAAAAATTACCGAGCGAAGTGATATCTCCCCGGATCGACTGGCCGTCGAGGGTCTGAAAGACGATCCCCTCGTTGATCCCCAATGGGCTGAGGATGATCCCCGTCTTGCGTCCGCTCAACAGCCCGACACCATTGAGGACAACGTTCTGCCGAAGGGTGCGCTGAGGAACCGGCGAATCCACCACCTGTACCATGCCGGGAGGCAGCACCAGGTCCGCGCTGACGACCTCCAGCCGCGTGTCCGAAGGCAGGTTTCTGTCGCTGGCGGCCGGCCGATGCTTCAAGGCCGATTTCACCTTGTCGAGCAGAACCTCGAGGTGCAGCGGTTTCTCCATGAAATCGCTGGCGCCGGCCTTGATGGCGGTCACCGCCGTCTCGATCCCGGCATGGCCGCTCATCATGATGATCGGGAGTTCGGGGAAACGGTCGTGCAGGCGTTTGAGCAATTCCAGGCCGTCGATTCCGGGGAGCCAGATATCAAGCAGCACCAGGGCAGGCTCAACGGCGTCAAGGCGCTGCCAGAAGCTTTCCGCATCAGAAAATACGCTCACCTGATAGCCCTCATCTTCGAGAATGCCGGCTACGGTGGAACAGATGAAGGGCTGGTCGTCAACGATACAGATGGGATTCATATCACTCCTGTCGAATTTCTATCATCAGCCGGCGGTGATTCACTGCTGCCCTGGGACGGGAGCCGGGGACGGACAGCGGCGCTGCCTGTGGGGTTTACCTCCTCAACGTGCTCCACGAGACCGTGGCGCCGCAACAGTATACGCAAAATCGCCCCAAAAAGCTGCTCCGGCAAGAAGGATCAGGGCGCTGCACCGATAATTCCTGCGGCGGTCGCATGCAAAAGCATTCGCGAAAAATCCGGCAAGCCGCCTATTCCAGGAACGAATGGCCGTATTTCTGCCAGATTTCAATGGCGATGCTGAGCGGCTTCATCATCGGCACCGTGTAGGTGTGGAGCTTTTTCGCAGCCATGTAGGCCCTGCAACGCCCAACATACCCGGAAAACCCCCTGGGGGAGATGATCAGCGGCTTTGACAGCTCCTCTTTCAGCTCAACCAGCCTCTCCGGCAGGTACTCCGACAGCAGCGGTACCTGCAGATAAATGGCTGCGACAATGACGTCGGTATTGGGGTCCCGGTCAATGATCCGGATCGATTCCAGCAGCCGTTCATCGTCGCAGTTGCCGAAAAGGTCGATGGGGTTGTTGCCGACGTTCTGCAGGATGGTTTCAGCAAGGCTGCGCTGTTCCGGCTTGAGATTCTTTTCGATAAGCGCCTTCATACGGCGCCGGGTCTCCGGGGCGAACTCGGCCAGCGTCATCCCCTCGCCGGTGACCTGGTCGGCGAGGAGGATGCCTGCCCCGCCGCCGACACTGACGACGGCAATCCGGTTGCCGGTGGTCGGCGGCTGGCTGGTCAGGATCGACAGCACATTGACGAGGATCTTGGGGTCTTCGGTGAGTTCATCGACGAGGTAGAAACCGGCCTGCCCGCAGCAGGCCTTGAAGGCCGCATGGCTGCCGGCCAGCGATGCAGTATGGGACAGCGCGGCCTGGGCGCCGCCGCCGGTGCCGCCCTTGATGATCAGCACCGGTTTCTTCCTGGCCACCTCCCGCCCGACGCGCATCAGGTTCAGGCCGTCGGCGACCCCTTCGAGATAGATGGCGATGATCTTGATTTTCGGGTCGGCCCCCATGTGGGCGAGGACCTCCGGCACGCCGACGCTTGCGGCATTGCCGATGGACACCCACTTGCCGAGGTTCTGGTTGTCGGCGCTGAACATCTCCAGCAGTTCGAGGCCGATACCGCCGCTCTGGGAGATGACCCCCACGCAGTTGGCCCGGGGGACCGGCACGGAACGCTGCTCCGGTATATAGTTGGTGTTCAGGCCGGTGAAGTTGTCGATCACCCCCATGCAGTTCGGCCCGATGAAGGCGACCCCGTGCCGAGCGCCGATTGCCGTCAGCCGCTGTTCGAGGTCGCTGCGGCCCATCTCGGCGAAACCGTCGCTGAAGATGATGGCGCCCTTTCCACCCATTCCGCAGAATTCTTCGAAAATGCCGACGGTTTTTTCGGAACTGACAGCAAAGACCGCCACATCGGGGACCTCGGGCAGGTCCTGCAGCGACGGGAAGCAGCGCAGACCATGGATCGCACTCAGCTTCGGGTTGACGGGGTACAGCCTCTTGATGTGCATGCAGTTCTTCAGGATCACCCCGCCCTGGGTGCCAGGGCGGGACGCGCCGATCACCGCAACCGATCTCGCCCTGAAAATGGCGTCGAGGCTGGCCAGCTTCCAGCCGGCGATTTCAGAGGCCACCGGTTTGACAATATGCTGCGTGTCGCAGATCAGCCGGGCGTCGACGATGGCATAACCTTCCTGATAGACGAGAACGGGATTCAAGTCGAGCTCGCAGATCTCCGGGTGCTCGGCCATCAGCTGCGAAATCCTGACGGTCAGGTCGATGATCTTTCTGCGGTCGCAGCGCTGCCCCCTGAACCCGTCGAGGATCCGGCCGGCACGGGTGTTCGCCAGCATCCGCTCCACGTCCTTTCTGGTCAGCACCCCTATGCCCATCGCCGCATCGGCATACAACTCGACAAAGATGCCGCCAAGGCCAAGTATGGTCACCGGCCCGAATCCCGGGTCCTGCCGGGCTCCGACCAGCAGTTCGAAGCCTTTTTCGGCCATCCGCTGGACAAGCAGACCCTCCCGATCGTCCTTCGAGAAACCACCCATCAGCCTTTCGATGGCGGTACAGGCCTTCTTCAGCTGCCCGGTGGTCCTGATGTTCAGGAAGACGGACCTCGCGTCGGATTTATGGACAATCCTGGCCGATACCGGCTTGACCACCACCGGATAGCCAAGCGCCTCCGCCGCTTGCTCGGCTTCGGCGGCAGAATACACCTGACGGCCATCCGCCGTGATGCCGTAGCGCAGCAACAGGGCCGAGCTCTCCTCAAAATCCATCTGCCTTCGTGTCATTGCAAACCCATGCAGGATTGAATAGGTACCTGCCCGCCCTGTTGTTTTTTCGGCCTCAGTGCCATCCTCGTCATTATTGGGATCGCCCGTCTGTCGCCTGCCTTACCCGGCAGGCGACAGAGTCCGCTCTCTGCACATACTTTATACTGGACTTCCCCGCACTTCTCCGTGCCTGCCTCCACCAGCATCCGGATGCCGGACTTTTCCTTTTTCATCCTGATTTGCTTGACCCTTGTGACAGAAGGCTTCAACATGCATGTGCCCAAAGGCTGTATCTCTTTCGCGATGGTCTGTCCGGTGGTGGAATTTCTCAATATCAGGACCCATCGCAGGAAAACGGCCGAACCGCTCAGGCAGAAACGAGCGATCGAGGAATAGCCGCGCAGCCGCATCGAGCACTTCCGGGCAGTCATCCACCACCGCAGGTCCCTGCCGCCCGCAGCGGTCAGCCTTCGGGAGCGGTCCGCCCAGGCTGCCCGTCCTGCTTCTGCCGGAGAAATTTTCCCAGGGGCAGATCATCCTTGATGATATGCTGCAGCAGCCAGTCCCTGGTCAGTTTCAACTGGAAGATCTTGCCCATCCCGGCGATTTTTTCATCGAAATCTGCCAGTTCCAGCAGCAGATAGTCATGGGAAGCGACATGGGCCGACTGGTCGGGATAGCCATGGCGCTCCATCAAGCGCCGCTCGGTGGAAAAATGGAAGGTGGTGAATTCGAGCAGCTCGTCGAGCACCCGAGCGACCTCTTCATCGGCGGCCCCATTCCGCATCAGCGCATTGAGGCGATTGACGATTTCCGTCATTTTGCGGTGCTGCTCGTCTATTTCCCTGACACCGACCAGCAGTTTATCATCAAGGACGATTTCCCCGACCTCTTCCGGCGCCGTCAGTGGCGAGAAAGAGGAGTAGGTGTACCTGTTCTTGCCCGACTGCTTGCTCCGGTACATCGCATCGTCAGCGGCCTCCAGCAGGCCGTTCATCTCCCTGCCGTTGGTTGGAAAGACGCTGATGCCGATACTGGCACCCACCCGGCAGGCGTCTCCCTGGGCAAGCGGAATGGACGCGTCGAGCGCGGCCAGCAGCTTGGCGGCGACCCGGCCGGCCTCGACGGGATCCGCGAGGTCCCCGAGAATGACGACGAACTCGTCCCCGCCAACACGGGCGACGGTATCGGACATCCTGACCGCCGACAGCAGGCGCTTCGCTGCCGCCTGCAGCACGAAATCTCCCTGATCATGGCCGAACCGGTCATTGATCTCCTTGAAGCCATCGAGATCGATGTACAGGACGGCCACCTGCCTGCCGCTTCTGGCGGCGCTGGACAGCGACTGGGAAAGCCTGCCGAAGAGCAGCGACCGGTTGGCAAGGCCTGTCAGGCGGTCATGGTAAGCCAGGAACTCGAGACGTTTCTCATTTTTCTTCCGTTCCGTCACGTCGCGGGCGGTGGCAAAGATCAGTTCCCCGCGCGGCGCCGACTGC
Organism: uncultured Desulfobulbus sp.; assembly: GCA_964475345.1. Classification (GTDB taxonomy): domain Bacteria; phylum Desulfobacterota; class Desulfobulbia; order Desulfobulbales; family Desulfocapsaceae; genus Desulfoprunum. Next base: position 121 of record CAYYWK010000153.1, on the reverse strand, counting down.
CATTCGATAAAGCGGTATGAGCCATCCTGATGCCGGAAGCGGTTGACAAAACCGGTGACAATCTTTCCGGCCTGCAGATCGGCCACCGACCAGCCGCTCGTCGACTGGCCGTCCACCGCCA
>CAYYWK010000152.1:0-6951 GCA_964475345.1 uncultured Desulfobulbus sp. | reverse complement strand
TACAGATTGCAGGATATGAGTTGTGAAAACAACAGAATAAGTGGCGATAGGCACCGTCAACATGTGTAAAAATTTGTTTGTAGCAGCACAAACTGCCACCATTTCAAATAGAGAACCACTGTCTTTCTCGATAAATTTTTCATTCAAGCATTATCAATGCTATGTGAAATTGAATCAGTCAACTACAGATACATAAAATGGAAACTTTTCTGTTAGCAACCTTCTGTACGCTGTGTCTTTTTATTTTTATTTGGGAGATCAAGCGCCCGGAAAGGATAATAGAATATCCTTTCCTTTCTGTACTGGTTTTTTCTGGGTGGGTACTTCCACAATTTTTCAAGTTGTATCATTATAATTATTTGTTGCCACGAAATGGACTTTCAAAAACCCTTTTCATGACTATATTGTGTCTGGCGTGTTTATTCGTTGGATATCGAGTACGAAAAAAACCTCTCCGGTCATTCTACTGGACTTTCAGTCCAAAAAGACTTGTACAAGTAGCTTCAGTGCTGTCCCTGATTGGCTTTTTCTTCTTTATCAAAGTTAGCACTATGGCTGAAGAAGCGACGAGATTGTACGGAGGTCAATGGACAGGGCCTATCACCATATATAATTTTTTCTCAGGCTTCCTGTTCTTCGGTTTTGTTATTGCTCTCCTTGTATTTTTCAAGAAGCCCTCACCATTCTTGGGATGCATTCTAACATTGGATTTTTCAGTATATTTATACCGGATAATTATGCTTGGTAGAAGAGCTGCCATGGCCGAGATATTCGTCTTGATCCTGTTAGCAAGCTGGTATCAAAGAAAATGGATACCAGCCCGGTCGCTGGTTGTAATGCTGGCATTTGGTGGCGTATTGATAGTCAATTCAATTGGTGATTATCGTTCGATAGTCGTATTTAAAGATAAAATTGCCTGGGAGAATATAATTAGCATCGATTTTCTTCAGAACTTAACCACACTGAATGACGAAAGTGCATTGGAAGTCAAAAACTCGATATTCGTCATTGATACTGTCGACAAGACCAATAAATTTAATTATGGTTTATCCTATTGGGACGCATTCATTTCGCTTTACTTCCCTGCTCAAATTTTCGGAAACAAAATAAAGAATTTTTTTTATCTCACTGAAAGTCAGGATCAGCTCCTGTTCAACTATTCTTCGAGATATGTCAGACATGGTGGAACTACTACTACCGGCATGTCAGATACATTTTATGCATTCTGGTTTTTTGGAGGACTAGTTTTTTTCTTGATCGCATACATCCTCGATAAATTACACAGGTCTGCCATTAATGGGCATTTTATTGCTCAATTTCTCGTAATCGTTTTGATGACTCCAGCCTTGCATGCTATTACTCACAACACCAGTCTTTTCTTTGTTCAATCATTACAGCTTGCTGTTTTCCTGATTCCTTGCTTTTATTATGCAAAAAGCGGAGAAATGAATTTTTCGCGACCTCAGCAATTACAGAAAAATTGAATGAATATACTATTTGTTACCGGCTCAACAAGCCGTCTAGCTGGTGGATTATTCGAAACATTAAGGAAAACGGCGCAGCATTTAGATCGATTTGCTGAAGTTGATTTACGTGTTGTCGGTATTCATGACGCATTCACTGAAGAGGATCTTCAACATTGGGTTCCTGTTATTCCACGGTCGTTCAAAGCATATGGCCCATCAAATCTTGGGTATATGCCAAACTTTGCAGAATTTTTAAATAATCAACGTGTCGACCTTATCCATTCGCATGGTATATGGATGTATAGCGATTATGTTATTTCAAAAGTAATGAAACGGAAGGCAATTACATTCCTTGTTACCCCAGCTGGAATGCTTGATCCGTGGGCACTACAAAATTCCAGCTGGAAAAAGTGGATTGCAGGAATTCTCTACGAGAAAAAATTTCTAAGAGGCGCATCCTGCCTGCATTCCCTCAACCATTCCGAAACTGACGCCATGCGCCGTTATGGCCTCAAAGGTCCATTTTGCCAGATTCCCAATGGAATTGACCTTTCTGACCTTCTTCCATCATCCCTCCCTCCACCTTGGGAAACGAAGATCTCAAACGAGAAGAGAATTTTGCTGTACCTGGGTCGTATCCACCCCAAAAAGGGATTGTCCGATTTGCTGCAAGGTTGGAAACTTTTTCAGTCAAGGGACGCCCAGGCAGCGAAGCAGTGGTTCTTGATCATTGTCGGTTGGGATCAAGGTGGTCACGAAGCTGCTTTAAAAAAGAACTGCAGAGAACTCAGTTTGGAATCGAGTGTTCATTTCGCCGGTCCATTGCATGGTGATGCGAAGCATGCCGCCTATCAGAACGCCGATGCGTTCATTCTGCCATCGTTCAGTGAAGGTCTTCCCATGGTAGTTCTTGAAGCATGGCAGCACAGGCTGCCAGTACTGATGACATCCAGCTGCAACTTGCCTGAGGGTTTTGAAGAAGAAGCCGCTTTGCACATTTGCAACTCGCCAGAATCGATTGCCCTCGGTCTGTCAAAGCTGGCTTCAATGAGTGAAAAGCACTGCTCCGAAATGGGGCACAGAGGTTTTCGCTTGCTCGAAACCACGTTCAACTGGGAAAAAATCGCCGCCGATCTGCATGCCGTCTACACGTGGATACTCGGGGGAGGAGCCCCGCCGGATTGTGTGCTGATGAAATGAGCAGATCACCTTCTCTTGACGTTCGCGGCAACCGCTCAGCGACGAAGTACTCAAAACGCGAGATGCTGCTTCGCGTGGCCTGGATGCTGTTCAACCCACTTTTCCGCTTCAGTCCTCGTCCTTTCTTTGCCTGGAGAAACGCTCTGCTCAAGGCCTTCGGCGCAAAAATCGGCACCAATGTCCATATCTACAATACAGCTGTCATTTATATGCCATGGAATCTCGAGGTTCAGGACTGGTCGAGCATAGGCGAGCACGCGTTCATGTATAACCTTGGCAAAATCTCGATTGGCCGGGATGTGACTATTTCCCATCGTGCTCATCTATGTGCAGGGACGCACGATTACACCCTCGTTGACATGCCATTGCTGAAATTGCCCATCACCGTTCTCGACAAAGTATGGATTTGCTCGGAAGCCTTTGTCGGGCCGGGCGTGACTGTGGGCGAAGGAGCAGTGATCGGTGCAAGATCAGTGGTCGTCAAGGATGTTCCTCCGTGGATGGTTATGGCCGGCAATCCTGCTCAACCAATTAAGCCCAGGACCTTGTCAGACCATTCGGTGTAAAGGGGTGCATATTTGCACAAACTTCCGCAGCCTCCATGCCAGAATCTGAATTGACGATTGCATGATTGATATCACCGTAGTCATTCCGGCTAAAAATGAAGCGAGCAATATTCGGCAATGCCTCGAATGCCTCACCGATTTTCGAGAGGTAGTCCTGGTCGACTCAGGGAGCATAGATGCAACTGTCCGGATTGCTGAAGAATATCAGGCGAAAGTCATTGCCTTTCATTGGAATGGCATGTTCCCAAAGAAAAGGAACTGGGTTCTGCGGACGTATCCCTTCACCACGGAATGGGTCTTGTTTCTCGATGCCGACGAGGTGCTCACCCCTGAGTTTACAAAGTCTCTGGATGTAGCTGTGGAGACGAAGGAATTTGTTGGATACTGGCTGAACTATTCGGACCATTTTCTAGGCAGACATCTGCGTTACGGACTGCCAATGAAAAAACTCGCGCTCTTCAAGGTCGGTTCAGGAGAGTACGAACGAATCGATGAGGAGGGATGGACGAGTTTGGATATGGAGGTCCATGAACACCCTGTTCTCAAAGGGAAGATTGGGGAAATCAAAGAAGCGATCATTCATTATGACTGCAAGGATCTTCATACGTATATAGCGAAACACAACGAGTATTCGTCCTGGGAGGCGCGCCGATATATTGAACTCATCGACAGTCCTGCAGGGAGTTTGACGACTCGACAACGCATGAAATACCGCTTTTTGAACTCATTGTGGTTTTCTCCGGGCTATTTTTGTTTTGCCTATTTCCTGCGACTGGGTTTCCTGGACGGCAAAGAAGGGTTTCTGTTTGCGGTGCACAAGGCCTATTACTTCTTCAGTATATTCTGCAAAATCAGGCAAATACAGCGCAACCACAACCCGGGTTTGCCAACCGATGGATCGGGGAAACGGTGATATCGATTGTAACCGTCACGCTGAACGCAGCTTCGACCATCGCTGAATGCATGGGATCGGCTGCCAGCCAGGTCTATGAAGAATTCGAACAGATTTTGGTGGATGGGCAGTCGATTGATAATACGGTACAAATTGCCGAGAGCTTTCCCCATCTGACTTCAGTGCTCTGTGAACCCGACAATGGCATTTATGATGCCATGAATAATGGCATCTGTCTGGCAAACGGTGAAATTGTCGGATTGCTCAACGCTGATGATTTCTATGCATCGCCGCTGGTTCTCGAAAAAGTTGCCGAGGTGTTTCAAGATCCTCAAATCGAAGCGTGTTATGGCGATCTTCAGTATGTGGATGCTGCGGATGTCAATAAGATTGTCCGCTACTGGAAATCAGGCGTCTGTTCGGTGGAAAGATTCTACTGGGGCTGGATGCCGCCGCATCCGACATTCTTCGTGCGGCGTTCGGTGTATGAACGGTATGGTCTGTTCAATCTGGAACTGGGATCTGCAGCCGACTATGAGCTGATGCTGCGCTTTCTCGTTAAATATCGGATCAAGGCCGCCTATATACCAGAAGTGCTGGTCAAGATGCGGACTGGCGGCGTCAGCAACGCTTCCCTGCGCAACAGGTTGCTGGCGAACAGGATGGATCGGCGGGCCTGGGAGGTCAATCAGCTGCGCCCCTACCCATGGACCTTGTACCTGAAGCCGCTGCGCAAGATCGGGCAGTGGCTGGTGAAGTGAGGCGTTATTCTTTCCAGCCGCTACTTGGGAAGATTTTCCAGGATAGCCTCCGCAATGAGTCTTTGTCCAATAACATTTGGATGGATTGTGTCGCGGTAGGGGTTGCTGCCGCTCTTAAGAGACGCGCTGAAAGAAGGGGCGAGCTGTATCGGAGAAATGCCCATCGACAGGCAGAGATCCCGGATATGCCTGTTCCCAGGTTGTGCTTCTCCTTTTTCTATTTCTTCCTTATCCCAGTGCTGTAAAACCAGGACATATCTGCCCCCCTGTTTTGCGGCAAATAGAAAATTCTTCAGATCTTCAAGGCCTTGCGCCTCATCCTTCCCGATTTCCTTGTCTGTCAAACTGCCAGATTCGTCAGGCTGACAGGCATCGTCTGTGGTGCCGAGGTGTGGCAGATAGCGGGGCAGATATCTGGTGATGCCTTCAAGCAGTGCCGAAAACGGCCTCCGGGTGGGATGGGTCTGCTCGTCGAGGGGCTGGAAAGTCGGGTTGTCCGCAGCGTCGTGGCTCGAGATCACCAGAACCACAATGCGGGCGTCGAAAAACCCGTATTCCTGGGCGTAGGCAAGCCAATTCCCCGGTCCCCAGCTCCCGGCTGAAATATTGCCGACAACTACGTCAGCTGTGGTGCCTGCAGCAAGCTTGTCCTGGACGATTGTCGTGGCGAGCCGGGCGTGATCCGTCTGATTGCCGCCATTGATGACCGAATCGCCAAAGACCATGATCCGGAATTCATCGGGGGCATGGCGCGGAAAGGGCTTTGTCCGCATCCCGTACTGGTTGATGAGAATGCGATTCCCAAACCTGGACACGTCCTGGTCTGGTCTGAACATGTACTCGATTCGAGGGTGGGTCATTGTCAGCGGAGGCGTGCCAAGGCCTAGAAAGAACCTGGCAACGAGTTCGCCCACGGAAAGGGCGAGGGCCATGGCGATGCAGAGCGGCAGTATGCGCTTTTTGCTGATTTCCATTTGTTCAACAAGCCTTTGCCGTGGTTGCGATGAGCCTGGCCGGTTTGACCGCAGTCTCTTCCACTTCTCTACACGTCAACACAAGAAATGTGACGGATTGGCTCAAGGGAAAATTCGGCGACCCTCCAGAAACAGAATTTGTCCCGCATGCGATCCGTATTCTGTTTATTACAGCTTGAATTCCCCCAGCATCGGCTCGTGGGGTCTGATCGGGTGATCGGCCATATTGTGGAGGAACTGAATAAAATCGGTAAATTGGTTGGTTGCCTGGGGCGTTCCGGGATTTTCTGCAAAAATTTGCTGTTTCATATGCTTGAATTCGTCGGTTTTGGCGAAACCAAGCAGTTCTTTTTTGGCTTGATCGGAAAGTTTCATGAAAAGTCCCTTTTCAGTTCCGCCAGCAAGGCGTGTCTATTGAAAAGCGAAAAGTACTCATCTAAAAGTTCCCAGTCGATCGACCTTTTCCTTTGCCGCTGGTAATCGAGCAACAGCCGCATGTCGCTAATGTCGGTAGCTTCCCTTCGTGCATCATTGGCTATGGCCTGAACCTTGAGGCCGATTATGTCCTCGGGAGAGAGCACGGGGATCATGAAGGTGTTGAACACCTTGAACCGTTCGGCCCTCGCCAGCATTTCCTTTGATATCGTCTTTGCAGCGTGAAGGATAACGATACTGCCAAGTGCTTTGAATTCAGAAGTATATTGGGATACATTCGCAGATCGGTGAACACATGCATACATGCAACCTGTGAGAATTCTGTCTGCTGTGTCGAGGTCGTCGACAAGCAGAAGAATGTCGATATCCATGGTTGAACGAAGAATCCCCATGACGCCCATCGCAAACCCGCCAATCAGGCCATACTGAAGATGCTCTTTCTCGAAGGAAGAGATGACTTTTTCAAAAACGAGCTGGAAATCCATCAGACCCTCACGAGTTCATTTGGAGCGCTTCCGCGTCTTCCTTTCGTTCCTTCCGCACACGCGGCAGGGATCAGTGATCCTGGCTCTGGATGTCTGCATGTGCGGGCATGACGGGGGAATTATGTGAAGGATCCAATTATTTCAATATGATCCATCGCTCGCGTAGCACGGC
>CAYYWK010000151.1:0-6977 GCA_964475345.1 uncultured Desulfobulbus sp. | reverse complement strand
TCGCCGGTGCCGGGGGGCATGTCGATGATCAGGTAGTCGAGCTCGCCCCAGTCCATGTCGGCGATGAACTGCCGTATCGCCTGGATTTTCAGCGGTCCGCGCCAGATTATGGCCTGGTCGCGATCCTTGAGCATATATTCCAGGGAAACAACCTTCAGATTGTCGTTGTAGCGCAGCGGCGGAACCAGGCCGCCCGGTGTCGCCGGCGGTTCCAGGGACCCTTTGAGGTTGAGCATGCGGACCACGTCGGGACCGTGGATATCGACGTCCATCAGGCCGACCTTGTGCCCCCTCTGCGCGAGCCCGAGGGCCAGGTTGACGGAGACTGTCGATTTGCCGACACCGCCCTTGCCGCTCATGACGAGGATCTTGTTCTTTATCTTCCCGAGTGATCTGGTAATTGCATTCTCCTGCTGGGCCAGCGCCGCCTCCTGGGACTCCTTGGTGCTGCCGCAGCCGCCTGACTTGGCGGTCGAGCAGGAACTGCCACACGAATCTGCCATCGTACATCCTCCTGTATCTACGAAAAACGCCCTGCCGGGCAGTAAACAGTGTTGTCAACCGGCTCATCGGCGATGGCCGGGCAACACCGGATACAGTAATGCCGATGCCGGGAAATGCAAACGATTTCCATCAGGAGAAGCGGCAATTCGCCTGTCCGGCAAGTCCTTTTGCGGCACTGCAGCCTTCCTGCGATCCTCTGCTTTTTGTTGATTTCTTCACCTTCCCTCCGTAATATATCATGTTGCCGTGGCTTCAAAACCCGGACACCGCAATCTTCCCGTCCATCTTTTTCGCAGAAGGATCATCAATGCTTGGCTGGTTTAAGAAAAAATTCTCGAAAAAAGAGCAGGAATCTACCCCAACTCCCCAGGAAAGCGTCATTCAGCCATCAGAGGCCGACGACCTGTCTGGAGAAGCCGTCCTGTCCGGTACAGTGGAAGCCACGTCGATGCCTGTCGAGACCAATCCGGAAGCCGGCACCGTCCCTGCAGCGGCCAGCGAAGACACAGCTTCAGACGCACACCCCCTTCCAGAAACAGTCGCAACGCCTGCCGGGGCGGCAGCCGATCCCGCTGCAGGGCAGGATGAGCCGGGCAGACCATCACTGTTCCGCCGTCTCGCCGAAAAGCTCTCCAAGACCCGAGAGGCCTTCACCTACCGCCTTGACAGCCTCTTCCTCGGCCGCCGCGAAATCGACGCCGAGCTCTTCGATGACCTCGAGGAACTGCTGATTACCGCCGACCTTGGCGCAGCCACCACCAGGGAGCTGCTCGACCACGCCCGGCGCAAGGTCCACCGCAAGGAACTCGCCGATCCGGAGTCGCTCAAGCTTGCGCTGAAGGAGAAAATCAAGTCATTCATCACCGATCACCAGAACGACGCCGAACTGGTCATGCCCGAAAGCGGACCCTTCGTGATCATGGTCGTCGGTGTCAACGGTGTCGGCAAGACCACCACCATCGGCAAGATCGCCCACAAGTTCGTCAAGGCCGGTCGCTCGGTGATGCTGGTTGCCGGGGACACCTTCCGCGCCGCCGCCGTCTCGCAGCTGCAGATCTGGGGCGAACGCAACGGTGTCTACGTCGTTGCTCGCGCCGACGGCGCCGACCCATCCTCGGTGGTCTACGACGCCATGGACATCGCCCGGGTGAAGAACTACGACGTCGTCCTCGTCGATACCGCCGGCCGCCTCCACACCCAGGCCAACCTGATGGAGGAGCTGAAGAAGATCAAGCGGGTGATGGGCAAGCGCCTGGAAGGGGCGCCCCACGAGGTGATGCTGGTGATTGACGCGACAACCGGCCAGAACGGCATCTCCCAGGCAAAACTTTTTCACGAGGCAGTTGGTCTGACCGGCATCACCCTGACCAAGCTCGACGGCACCGCCAAGGGCGGCATCGTCGCCAATATCAGCCGCGAAATGCAGACCCCGATCCGCTTCATCGGCGTCGGTGAAAAGATTGAAGACCTGCGGGACTTCGATCCTGACGAATTCATCGAGGCCCTCTTCGAGAGCCGCCTGCCGTAACAGTCAACCCAAAGACCACTATGTCTCCCATGAACTACCAGCGCCGCGAACAGCCGGGATGCGGCGGTTGCCTGCTGATCCTGATGCTGATCGTCCTGATCACCGGCGGTGCCCCGGCCCTTCTCAACTTTGTCGGCGCTCTTATCTTCTCCGGCTTTGCCGGCATCCTGCTCTTCATCGCGCTGTTCTGGGGTTTTTCCTACTGGGTCCAGAAACGGGTCGCCACCTACGAACAGTCCCAGAGCGAGAGCCACAACCGCTTCGTCTGGCTGCTGGTGCAGATCCTCATCCGCATCGCCAGGATCGACGGGGAGATCACCCGCGACGAGGTGCAGACCATCCAGAGGTTTTTCCAGTACAATCTGCGCTACTCCCAGACCCAGATGCTGTGGATCAAGGACCTGATCAAGGAGGCAGTCTCCTCCACCGAGACATTGGACAACCTGCTGCAGGAATTCAAGGCGACCTTTGCCTACGAGCCGCGGCTGATCCTGCTCGAACTGATCTTCCAGGTCCTCTTCACCAAGGGCACGATTCCCGAGAGGGAACTGGGCATCGCCCGCAATATTGGAATTTTCCTGGAAATATCCGAATACGAGCGGCGGACCATTGAAGCCAAGTACACCTACCGGCAGCAGCAGGGGGCAGCCTCGGCACGGGATGCGGCGGCCCAGCACTATGCGATCCTCGGCCTGTCGCCAGGTGCCGACATGGAGTCGATCAAAAAGGCCTACCGGACCCTGAGCATGCAGTACCACCCGGACAAGGTCAGCCACCTCGGCGACGAGTTCCGGGCCGTTGCCGAGGAAAAAATGAAGGAAATCAACCAGGCATACGATTATTTCAAGAAAATGCAGCCGTGATGCCGCCTGCCCTGACCGGATTGCACACGGCAAACATCGACAGATCGGAAGCATAGAAGGAGCGTAAACATGGCTATCTCAGAAAAGATGCGGCAGTTCGGCCTGAAATCCTCATGGATCCGCAAGATGTTCGAGGAAGGGGCGAAGATGAAGGCCGTCCATGGTGCGGACAGGGTCTGCGATTTCAGCCTCGGCAACCCGGATCTGCCGCCGCCGCCGCAGTTTGCCGCGGTTGTCCGGCGGATGGCCGATCACCAGGAGCCTGGCATGCACGCCTACATGCCCAACGGCGGCTACCCATGGGTGCGGGAAGCGCTGGCGAAACGGATGTCAACGGAACAGGGCGTGCCGGTAGCCGGCGGCGACATGCTGATGACCTGCGGCGCCGCAGGCGGTCTCAACGTGGTCTTCAAGGCCCTGCTCAACCCCGGCGACGAGGTCATCCTCCTCGCCCCCTATTTCGTCGAGTACAACTTCTATCTCGACAACCACGGCGGGGTCGGCCGGGTTGTCAGCACCGGCCGCGATTTCAGCCTCGACCTGGACGCCATCGAAGCCGCGATAACCGCCAGAACCAAGGCCATCATCATCAACTCGCCGAACAATCCCACCGGCCAGGTCTACGACGCCGCCTCCCTCGCCGCCCTCGGCGAACTGCTGGAAGCAGCCGGCAGGCGTCTTGGCACGGCTATCTACCTGGTCGCCGACGAGCCGTACCGAAAGATCGTCTACGACGGCATCGAGGTGCCCGGCGTCTTCACGGCCTATCGCAACAGCATCGTCGTCTCCTCGTACTCGAAGGACCTGTCGTTGCCCGGCGAGCGCATCGGCTACCTCGCCGTCCACCCGGAGATCGACGACAAGGGCGAACTGCTCGATGCGATGACCCTCGCCAACCGCATCCTCGGCTTCGTCAACGCCCCGGCGATGATGCAGCGGATCGTCGCCGAACTGCAGGAGGCAACCGTCGACACAGCGATCTACGCCAGGCGGCGCGAAACCTTCTGTTCGATCCTGAAGGAGGCCGGCTACGATTTTCTCGCCCCCCGGGGGGCCTTCTACGTCTTTCCGAAATCGCCGCTTGCCGACGACGTGGCATTCATCGCCCTGCTGCAGGAGCAGCGGATCCTTGCCGTGCCCGGGGTCGGTTTCGGGGCCCCCGGCTATTTCCGGCTGGCCTTCTGTGTCGAGGACGAGGTCATCCGGCGCTCCGCCGAAGGGTTCCGGGAGGCTATGGCCAGGGCCAGGGTCTGAGGCAATGTTGAGGGCGGCAGCAGAAGCGGAAGTGGAGCCGGCTATTTTTCCCGCTGCTCGCTCTTGTCGCGGAAGAAGATCTGGATAGGCACCTTGTCCAGCCCCAGGCCTTCGCGGAAGCGGTTCAGCAGGTAGCGCTCGTAGGAGAAGTGGACGCCCTTCGAGCTGTTGGTCATGATCACGAATTTCGGCGGGCAGGTGCCGATCTGCGAGGTGTAATAGAACTTCAGGCGCTTGTTCTTGTAGATCGGCGGCGAATGTTCCTCCACCGCCTCACGGAGCAGCCGGTTGAGGGCGGCGGTGGGGAACTTGGCCTTGAACTGGCGGTACACCGAACCGATCACCGGGAAGAGCCTCTTGATCCCGTAACCGGTCAGCGCGGAGACGGTCATCAGCGGCGCAAAGCCCAGGAACGGAAGGGCCAGCCCGACCTGGGCCATGATTTCTTCCTGCCTCTTTTTGTCACCAGCGACCAGATCCCACTTGTTGACCAGGACAATCAGGCCGCGGCCCTGCTCGAGGGCATAGCCGATAACCCTGGTGTCCTGCTCCGTCATCCCCTCGCCGGCATCGATCAGGATGACCGCCACATCGCAGCGCTCCAGCGCCGCCAGTGACTTGAGGATGCTGAACTTCTCCAGCTTTTCTCGGGTCTTGCCCTTGCGGCGGATGCCGGCGGTATCGATCAGCAGGTACGAGTAGTTCCCCCTCACCAGCAGGGTGTCCACCGAATCACGGGTAGTTCCCGAGATTTCCGAGACCACCATCCGTTCCTCGCCGAGGATCTGGTTGATCATCGATGACTTGCCGACATTCGGCCGTCCGAGAAAGGCGACCTTGACGGTGTCCTCCGGCAGGTCGATGGCCACATCCTTCTCCGACAGCCTGGCGACAATCGCGACCAGGTCCTCCATCAGCGTCCTGAATCCGTAGATGTGCTCGGCCGACAGTGACCACAGACGGTCGACGCCCAGTTCGTAGAACGGCGCCAGCAACTCCTGTTCCTGCTGCGGACCATCGATCTTGTTGACCACGTGGAGGATCGGTTTTTCCGTGCGGCGGAGAATCTCTGCGACCTCGTGATCCGCCGGGTTCAACCCGCCACGGCCATCCATAAGGAAGACGATGATGTCCGCCTCGGCGATGGCCGCAAGAGCCTGCTCACGGATATGGGAAACCAGCAGGTCCTCCTGGTTGTCGTCGATGCCGCCGGTGTCGACCAGGATGAAGGGGTGATCCTCCCAGACCACCCGGTCGTAGTGCCTGTCCCGGGTGACGCCGGGCGTTGGGTCGACGAGGGCCTTGCGCGAGCGGGTGATGCGGTTGAAGAGCGTTGACTTGCCGACGTTGGGCCTGCCGACAAGGGCGATGATGGGACACGTTGGTGTGGGCATGATGCTATCCTCTGGTGGAGATACAGCCTGTATGTACCCGATACGAACAGATTGTGCACGGCCTAAGGTGGCGGCCAGGGGGCCGGTGGTTCAGCGATCCGGCCGTATGAAGAAATCGGATGTATCTGCTACTGCTTTGCAGCGCAGTACGACGGGTGGGTTCTGCAGATCGTTTCGAGATGGCTCTTTGCACCCTGGTGCCCATGATCGGCGGCTCTTCTGTACCAGTACGCCGCCTTGCGGAAGTTCTTCTTGACTCCACTCTTTCCCCTGGCATAGATCCCGGCAAGATGAAACTGGGCTTCGACGCTGCCTGCGTCGGCCGCGGCGGCAAGCAGCGATCTGGCTTTGGCGCTGTCACGCTCGACGCCGCTGCCTGCGTAGTAGCAGCGGGCAAGCTGGTACCTGGCCTCGGCATGGCCCTTTTCCGCAGCCTGGGCAAAGAAGGCTGCGGCCTTGCGGTAATCCTGCCTCACCTCCCCGCTTTCCAGGTAGACCAGGCCAAGCTGGTACTGGGCCTGGGCATCCCCGCCAGCAGCACGCTTCTCAAGCAGGGCAAGACCGGCGGCGCAAACCTGGCTCGCTGCGCAAACACAGAACAGTACACTGCACAGCACGACAGACAGGGATTTCCTTGTTGTTTGCATCACCACCATCCTCATTTTCAGCCGGTGCCGATCGCCTTAGGGGATGAACGAGTTCCAGGCATGCCTGCCGGCGTACCGAGCAGTGCCAGCGCCTCCTTTGCCATGTTCCGGAGAATCCGCAACTCTTGAAACAGCGGCTGTCGCAACCGATCATCGAGCTGACTGAGCGCCGGCCGGATATAGCCGGCAAAAAAACTCTTGCCACGAACCTGCGACAGGAAGGCAAAGGCACCGATGATCTGAAGATTGCGGTGCAGGGCGAGCGCTTCGTACTGGCGTCGAAAAACCTTGGTATCGATCTGCAGCCTGGATTCGACGAGATGGAGATAGTGATCGAAAAGCTGGCTACAGCAGTCTTCGGGAAGTGCGCTGTAGGGATCGTTCAGCAGGGATGCGAGGTCGTAACCGAGCGGCCCCTTGCGACCGCCCTGGTAGTCGATGAAGCGGACCCGCCCGTCTGCCATCATGATGTTGCGGCTCTGGAAATCACGGTGGAGAAAGAACGTTGCCGGCGCCTCGGCGGCGAGATCGGCGATCGTTGCACATTCGTGCTCAACGCCATCGGGAGTCTCCATGGCGAGCAGCCCGTTCCAGAAGGCGCGCAGAAAATATCCCGATTCCCGCTCCAGCATCAGCTGCCTGTCATACCTGGGAGTATCCCAGCACCACTCTTCTGCGAAGCCGGAAGCCCCCTCCACCTGCATGTCCACCAGCCGTTCGAGTACCTCCCGGTAGATCGCAAGGAGCCTGCCGCACGCTTCTGCAGCACTGAAATCGGTGGCCACCA
>CAYYWK010000150.1:0-6984 GCA_964475345.1 uncultured Desulfobulbus sp. | reverse complement strand
TTCGTTACTTTTGAATATGAACGGCATGTATAAAACCTCGATATCCTTTCCGCCCTAGGGGCCGAATTTGGCCAGCGACGGGGCGAGCATCTGGACTGCGCCCAGCTGCAGGGCTTCCATTTCTTCCTTGTCCTTGTACAACTGGCTGTTGGGGTAGACATCGACCTTGACCTTGCCGGCGGTCAGCTCTTCGGCGCGTTTCTTGAAAAATTCGGCAGCCTGGCCTTTCGGGGTGTCAACGGCGACAACATGGCTGAACTTGATGTTGATCGGTTCGGCGAATGCCGGGGTAGCCAGCAGGGCCGCAGAGATGGTCAATGCCGTCAAAGCCTTCGTCACATTCTGAAACATGGTTCTCCTCCATTCACAGGTTGATACGGTTGAGTTCCCGGTCCGGGTGATGGCAGGCCATCGCCGGTGCCGGGAGGACGCCAGGAGCTCGACTGCCGCTCAGTTCTAAGTATAGCAAGAATGGGTCCAACGTTGAAAATATATCTGGTATTCTGAGATACCGGATATATAAAGGGTCGAATACTGTCCGACGATCTGCGCGAGTGGCGGATTTTCACCCATTTGCCCGGCCGGGGGATGGGGAAATCCGCCAGATGGCGAGCGCGATGCAGCAAAGTTATCCCGCTGCCACCAACCGGTCGATGACAGAGCGGGAATCGGGATGTGCCGGCTGCCGGCATCGTGTATGCTGAGTTCTCTGTGGGAGCGGGGAGACCCAGCCACAGATACGTTACAGAATCACTCAACACTGGAGGATGCCATGGATTTCTGGCAGGGGTTTTTCACCATAACCGTCGTCCACCTGCTGGCGGCGGCTTCGCCGGGGCCTGATTTCGCCCTGGTGACCAGGCAGGCGCTGGTTTCCGGCCGCAGATCCGGCCTCTGCACCAGTGCCGGCATCGCCCTCGGCCTGTCGGTGCATATCGTCTATTCGGCTCTCGGCATGGCGGCGATAATCGCCAGGTCGGCGGAGTGGATGGCAGTCGTCAAGGTGCTCGGCGGGCTCTACCTGCTCTATCTCGGGATCAGGGGGCTCAGCTCGCGCCCCGGAACGGCGATGGATATCGAATCGCCCGGGGAGGTCGGGGCGAGATCGGACGGCCGGGACCTGCTCTCCGGGGTGCTCTGCAACGTCTTCAACCCGAAGGCGCCGATCTACTTCCTCTCGCTGTTCACCATCTTCATCTCGCCGGACCTGCCGATCGCCACTCTCTGCCTCTACGGAACGTGGATCATGATCCTCCAGTTTCTGTGGTTCGCCGCGGTCACCCTCTTTTTCACCCATGGCACCGTCCGTGCCAGGTTCCTGGCGATCGGCCACTGGCTGGACCGAATATTCGGCGTGGTGATGGTGGCGCTGGGCCTGCAGGTCCTCGGGTCGGCGGCGGACTAGGGCGGCAGCCGCCGTACCTGAGCGCATGTGCGTGCAGTTGACTGCAGGCAGACCAGCTGCAGGCGGAGGGTGACTCGCGGAACAGCGTGGGGCCGCTGCCAATCAGGAGGCATGGCGCGGCAGGGGGGGACGGGAAACGGGGGGTGCTACAATTCAGCCGCCAAGATACCGGTCGACCACGTCGAAGAGTTTGTGGATGTCGAGAGGTTTGGCGAGGAAACCGTCGAAGTCCGGGGCACCCTCCGGCTGCCGGTAGTGGAGATCACCGCTGAGGGCGTAGACGGGGATCGCCGCGGTTTTGGGGTCTTCTTTCAGGCGGGCCAGGACGTCGGGGCCGTCGATATCCGGTAGGGAGAGGTCGAGCAGGATCAATCCCGGCAGCCGTTGACTGGCCATCGCCAGACCGTCGCCGCCGGTTTCGGCCAGCAACAGGGTGATACCGGGCCGGCGGGCGATGATCATCTCCAGCAGCTGGCGGTTGGCGGCGTTGTCTTCGATGTAGAGGACGGTGTTGTGCTGTCCGCTCATGGACGGAACTCCTGTTGCCGGTCGGTCAGTCGGTGGTGCGGGCAGGGCGATTGCCCTGTCCCCTGCAGGCGGTGCGTGGACACCACCTGATATACCAGCGGCAAGGTTTTTCGCAAGCACTATTTTGGCAGTTTCCCGGCCGTTTGCGGCGAGAGGATTTTTCTGGTAAGGATGACAGATTGTCTTTGCACGCATATTTCAACGGAACAGATCGGAGGAGTGGCGGCCATGGAAAGCACGTACATGTACCTGCAACTGGCGAACGAGCTTGAGCGGGACATCCGCAGCGGCAGATACCGGGCCGGCGAGAAGCTGCCCTCGCTGCGCAGCCTCAGGGCCCGCACCGGGCGCTCGCTGACCACGGTCTACCAGGCTTACACCGAGCTGGAAAACCGGGGGGTCGTCGATGTCCGCGATAAATCGGGCTTCTACGCCAGGCCGCAGATTGACAGGATTCTGCCGCTGCCGCAGAGCGGCGGCCAGGTCGTCAAACCGCACCGGGTGACCATCAACGCCCTCTCGGCGATGATCCAGGATTCCATGAGCCGGCCGCAGATGCTGCCCTTCGGCGCGGCCATCCCCTCGCCGGCTTTGCTGCCGCTGAAGCAGCTGGCAGAGGAGGTCCGCGATGCGGCATCCGGGTATGCCCGGGGAAGGATCATCGGCTACGGTCACCCGCTGGGGCTTGACGAACTGCGCACCGAGATCGGCAAGCGCTCCGTCGGCTTTTTCCGGCCGGAGAGCGGCGAGGAGATCGTCGTCACCAACGGCTGCATGGCCGCCATCGATGCCTGTCTGCGCAGCGTCGCCGGGGCCGGTGATATCATCCTCATCGAATCACCGACGTTCCTGTGCTATCTCCAGCTGATCGAGGACCTCAACATGCGGGCGCTGGAGATCCCGGTACACCCGGAGACCGGCCTGGACATGGAACTGCTGGAGAAGGCCCTGGCCGGGCACGAGGTCCGGGCGGCGCTGTTCAACGCCAACTTCCACAACCCGCTGGGCTGCCTGATGGACGATGCCGGCAAACGGCGGCTGGTGGAGATGTTTGCCGGCCGCAATATCCCGATCATCGAGGACGACATCTACGGCGATCTCCACTTCGGTGAGACCCGGCCGCTGCCGCTGAAGGCATTCGACCCAGTCGGCCTGGTGCTCTACTGCTCCTCCTTCACCAAGTCGCTGGCCCCGGATTTTCGGCTGGGCTGGACGATGCCGGGCCGTTATCGCGAGAAGGTCAAGCGCCTCAGATTCAACGCCGCGATCGCCGTGCCGCAGCTGGGCCAGCTGGCCATCGCCCGTTTCCTGGCCGGCGGCGGATACGACCGGCACCTGCGGCGGATGCGCAATGCCCTGAAAAAACAGGTTTCGGACTTGGCGCTGGCGGTGGCCCGCCATTTCCCGCCAGGCACGCGGATCTCGGCGCCGAAGGGCGGCATGTGCCTGTGGGTGGAACTGGATCGCCGCCTCGATGCCCTGCAGCTCTTCGACCGCGCCCTGCAGGAGAATATCTCGATCCTCCCGGGAGCTCTCTGCACGACCACCGACAGCTATAATCACTGCATCCGACTCAACTGCGGCTATCCGCTGACCGATGAGAGCGAGCGCGGCATCGCCGTCGTCGGACGGCTGGTCCGGGACCTGGCCGGGAGCTGAGCCCGGGGGGCGATCTCAGCCATGTTTCCGCATCGACAGGGCGATCCGCCGGCGCTCGCTGTCGATTTCCAGCACCCGCACCTCCACCTGCTGCCGGACCCTGACCACTTCCGAGGGGTCCTTGACATAGCGGTCGGCGAGCTGGCTGATGTGGATCAGCCCGTCCTGATGCACACCGATATCGGCAAAGGCGCCGAACCTGGTGACATTGGTGATGATTGCCGGCAGCACCATGCCCGGGCGCAGGTCGCCGATGGAGCGGATCCCTGCGGCGAAGGCGAAGGGGACGAAAGCCTGGCGGGGATCGCGTCCGGGCCTGGCCAGTTCGGCGATGATGTCGGTCAGCGTCGGCATGCCGGTTTCAGGCGTCAGGTAGCGCTCGAGTACAATCTGCTGCCGGGCGGTCGCCGAATTGATCAGGTCCGCCACTGAGAGGCCTGCATCCGAGGCCATCCTGGCGACGAGACCATACCGCTCCGGGTGCACCGCACTGGCGTCGAGAGGATTGGCGGAACCGCGGATCCGCAGGAAACCGGCGCACTGTTCGAAGGCCTTGGGCCCAAGACGGGGGACGCGGCGCAGTTCCGCCCGGCTGGCGAAGGGGCCGTTGGCATTGCGGTAGGCGATGATGTTGCCGGCAAGGGTCGGGCCAAGTCCCGAGACGGCGGTCAAGAGCTCGAGGCTGGCGGTGTTGAGTTCGACGCCCACCGAGTTGACGCAGCTGGAAACCGTCTCGTCGAGGGCGCTCTTCAAGTCGCCTTGATCGACATCGTGCTGGTACTGGCCGACGCCGATGGCCTTCGGCTCGATCTTGACCAGTTCGGCGAGGGGGTCCTGGAGGCGCCTGCCGATGGACACCGCGCCGCGGACGGTGATGTCGCGATCCGGAAATTCGCGGCGGGCGGCCTCGGAGGCCGAATAGACCGAGGCCCCGTCCTCGTTGACCAGGGTGACGGCGACCTCGGCGGGCAATCCCAGACCGCGCACGAAGTCCTCCGTTTCACGGCCGCCGGTGCCGTTGCCGATGGCGATTGCCTCGATGCGGTACTCGCTCACCAGGC
The DNA here is from genome assembly GCA_964475345.1 of uncultured Desulfobulbus sp. GTDB lineage: Bacteria > Desulfobacterota > Desulfobulbia > Desulfobulbales > Desulfocapsaceae > Desulfoprunum. The sequence continues at coordinate 2,331 of CAYYWK010000150.1, read as the reverse complement.
GGCCGATGGTTTGTGCTGCCTCCTCCGCCTGCCTTGCCCCCAGCAGCGGGTAGATCGTCGTCGTCTGCAGCAGGCCGCCCTGGGCATCGAGGCAGACCAGCTTGGCGCCGGTGCGGAAGCCCGGGTCGAGTGCCAGCACCCGTTTCTCGCCAAGCGGCGGGGCCAGCAGCAGTTCCCGCAGGTTGGCTGTAAAGACTGCGATCGCTTCCTTTTCGGCTCTGGACTTCAACTCCCGCCGCAGCTCGTTTTCAAGGGAAGGCGCGAGCAGGCGGCGATAGCCGTCGGTAATTGCCATCTCCACCTGCTCCCTGGCGGGAGAAGGCCTGAGATGCCGTCCGGCCAGATAGCGCAGGGCCGCTTCTTCGGGCGGCCTGATGGCAACGGACAGCAGTTTTTCGTTTTCCCCACGCAGCACCGCCAGCAGGCGGTGGCCGGCGGCCTTGCCGGCAGGCTCCTGCCAGTCAAAGTAGTCTGCGAATTTGCCGGCCTGCTGCTGCCGCCCGGCTGCCACCTTCGCCACGAGAACGGCCTGCTCCCGGAACAGCCGGCGCAGGACGGCGCGGTCCGTTGCATCCTCGTTGATCATTTCGGCGATGATATCCCTCGCTCCGGCCAGGGCGTCCTCGATTGCCGGCACGCCTCTCTCCGTATCGACAAACGGAGCTGGGTCGACGGCGACATCGTGCTGCCGGAAGATCTCGATGGCCAGGGCCTCGAGCCCTCTCTCCCTGGCGATCATTCCCCTGGTCCGACGCTTCGGTCTGAACGGCAGGTAGATGTCTTCAAGTTCGGCCATCGTGCCGGCCTTGCCAATCTGCCGGCGCAGTTCCTCCGTCAGCACCTGCTGGTTCTCCATCGACTCGATAACGGCCATGCGGCGTTTTTCCAGTTCTGCAAGCGTCTGCAGGCGGTCTCTGATGGAGGTGATGACGACTTCGTCGAGGGAGCCGGTCACCTCCTTGCGATAACGGGCGATAAAGGGGACGGTGGCGCCTTCGGCGATGAGAGCCGCCGTTGCCCGAACCTGCTGCGGGGAAAGCCCGAGCTGAGAGGCGACTGTTGAGGTACCGTCAGGATATGGAGTCATGTCAGACCGTTGGTTGAAAAATTGGTGAAATGCGGGTGCGCAACCATAGCCTGCTTTGCCCGTCGCTGCAAGGTGTGGCGGGCCGTCCGCGGGCCACGGCCATCGGCGGCAGGGTGACAGGACTGGCAGGAATCAGAGGTCCAGGGAATCTCCAGTGCGTTCTTTTCTTGAACAATTCAGACTCCTCACCTATCTTTGGGGAAGGCCGCCGGTCGGTTGGGCCGATGCCGGTGCGCGTTGAATAACTCCTGCCTCAGAGGTGCAAGGATACGGCGATGGATGACAAGGAAACGTTGATCAACGATCTGCTGCCGAAGGCGGCATTGCAGGCATTGACTCCTGAAGCCCTGGAGGCGGTGCCGGTGTCACAACTGGCGGGGGATACCGTTGCCATCCGCAGTTTTCCCTTCCGGGTCGGACGCGAATCGCGGGTGCGCAAGGTCGATGGCCGCATTGAACGGACCGAGCGGCCAAAAGGGCGGAGCGGTCGTCCCAACAACGATCTGTACCTGGTCGACCGGGGAGAGCTGCTCAACATCTCCCGCGAACATTTCCAGATCGAGCGGGTAGCCGGTGGCTACATCCTGGTTGATCGCGGCAGCGCCTGCGGGACCACGGTGGGCGAGGAGCGGGTGGGGAGCGGGGATACCGGCGGACAATGCGTTCTTCGGGACGGTGACGTCATTGCCGCCGGGGTCAGGGGAACGCCATTTCTGTTCCGCTTTTATACCTTTGACGACTATGAATTCAGGCGACGGGACTGATCCGCGCCGGCAATGGCCTCGGCCAGGCGCACTGCCTGCCTGGTGGCGGCGACATCGTGGACCCTGATGATGGAAACTCCGTGACCGACGCTGAGGGCTGACACTACCGCTGTCAGATGGTCCCGCTGCTGCACCGGCAGACCGCTCAACTCGCCGATGAAGCGTTTCCGCGAGTGGCCGAGCAACACCGGCAGGCCAAGGACTGAAAAACGGTCCAGATGCCTGAGCAGGCTGAGGTTGTGGGCGGTGGTCTTGCCGAAGCCGATGCCGGGGTCGAGGATCAGGCGCTGCCGCAACACCCCGCCAGCGGTCAACCAGGCGATCCTCTCCTGAAAGAACTCCAGCACCTCGGCAACGACATCTCCATACTGCGGGTCGACCTGCATGTCGGCCGGCGTCCCCTGCATGTGCATCAGGATCACAGGTACCTCCGACTCGCGCACGACCTCGAGCATGTCCGGATCATGGCGCAGCGACGAG
>CAYYWK010000149.1:3718-6995 GCA_964475345.1 uncultured Desulfobulbus sp. | reverse complement strand
TGGGCTGCGATTGCCTCGAGATCGCCGGCAAAAGGCAGTTCTCAGGCAATCCTGATTTCGGCCCGGCAGCGGTCGCCGGCATGGTCCCGGTAGCTTTTCCCCGAGGCGGTCAGAACCTGTAGCCGACTGAAAGAAAACCCGAGGTCTGGGTGCTTTCGGCTTCCTCGGTGACGCTGCCGAGTTGGAAACCTATGCCATACCGCTGGTCCTGATCGCCATCCACCTCAATGCTGGTCAGTAGGAAACCGGCCTCCATGAACAGGGCGGGGGTAAAGGAATATCTGCCGGAGACATCAAGCATGAAGGAATCACCCTCCATGTCGCCGGTGCTGATCTTGCCGCCGTACTCGCGGAGCAGGTGGTTGTCGGTGTCCTCCGCCTGGACGATCGGCGAATAGGCGATACTGGCCTCCAAGGTGAAATCCGGGCTGACCTGGAGATCCCCGCCGAATTTCAGGTAAGGGATCGAATAGGTCATCTCGTAGGTGATCCCGACACGGCCGTCGCCGGTGAAGTCATAGCCGGGAAGCCCCGAAGGCGAGAGCTGGTAGAGGGGTTTCCCTTCGTAGTCGAAGTCCTGGTGGAGGTAACCGATGCCGGTGTAGAGCGAGAGGTTCTCGCGGCGGAAAAACGACCACTCGATATCAACGTCGAAGATCAGCGCATCGAAGCTCGAGATCTCGGATTCGGAGAAAATATCGAGACGGGACGAGGCGGATGGGGTGATCCAGTCGGAGTCTTCCATATTGTTGCCGGGACCGCTCAGGTCCTTCTTGATGGTGGCGTTGAGTCGCCACTGGTCGTTGATGGTGGCCCGGCCGTCGATACGCCCCAGCCAGACGTCAAGTGGCCATGCCAGTTCGCTGAACGGGAAATAGCCGTCGTCGACAGCGCCTGTGGGAGTGACCAGCGGGAAGCCGATCTGGTAGGTGATGTCGCCATTCATCATCTCGTGTCCGGCTGACAGTTCGAAAAAACCCTTGTTGTCCGTTGTCACCGGTTCCGGTGCCATGCCGAATACTGGCGTTCCAGTTGCAGAGAGAACGATGCATAGTCCAAGGGTGACGGTCTTGCAGGTGGTGCGCTTTTTCATGGGAACTTCCTTGTTGGTTGAAAGGGGAGTACTGCTGCACGTGACGGGAATTCCCCGGCCAGAGTGGAAATCCTTGTCAGGAACATGCACATAACGTATCCTCTTTGTTCTGTTGAGAAAAGGAAAAAAACTTGTTTACCGGGTGTAGTTGGGAGGATGAAGGAGGCTCGATGAGGCAGGGATTTTTCTGAGCCGCTATAATATATTTTTATATTTCAAATGGTTGCTGATATCAACATGGAGTTTCTGAGCGATCACGCTGGGATAGTGCGGATGAAAAAATTCCTGCTGCCAGTTGTCCTGCTGCCGGTCATGACGCTGTCTGCCGCTACCGCAGCCGACCAAAAGCCACCGGCAGGCATCGCTGCGAAAACGCGGATCGTCTGCACCAGCGAGCAATCGATCGGTTTCCGATGGGTGAAAGGAAACTGGAAATCCACCGATTTCGTCCCTGCCCGGTACACTGTCGAAAAGCTTGCGGAAGACCCGGGAGGATCAGCGGGGTGCGGACAGTTGCCGGGCAGGGTGAAGGTGGATAATAAGACCGGGCTTACCGCTGTGTATGGCTGCTGGGCTGTCGATATTGAAGCCGCCGGACAGCGCAGCAGCCTGAGGCAGGTCTGCAGGGAACACTGGCAGAAGGCCGGGTCTGCATGGGAGGTGGTCGATGTGGCCTGCGAGAACGTTCGTTTCAGACCCGACGGCTGGTTCCACCGCACGTCCCTGCATGGCGACCTGGCCGACCGGCCGGAGGGGGGCGAGAAGGAACCGCTGTCAATTACCGTCGGCCATTGCCGGACTCTTTGAGAGGTGGCTGGATGCAGCTGCCTCTCACCCCTTCCCGCCGACATCACAGAGCATCCTTTCGAGATTCCAGCTATGGCGCAGCTGGTCGAGGCCGTGGTGGTTGGTCAGGTCGAGGTGGATGGGGGTGATGGAAACGAGGCCCTGGTGAAGGGCGGCGACATCGGTATCCTCGCCGTGGTCCCTGAGGGGGGTGCCGCCGCCGATCCAGTAATGCCGGCGGCCCCACGGGTCGAAGGTCTCCTGGATGCTGTTCTCCCACAGTCGACGTCCCTGCCGGGTGATTGCCAGCCCCCGGCACTCCCGCCCTTTCGGTATATTGACGTTGAGCAGGGTGCTGTCCGGCAGCCTGTCGGCCAGGATGCGACCGGCCAAAACTACCGCCACGCGCATTGCCAGCCCATACTCAAAGGGCGGTTCGCCGTCAAGGGAGAAGGCGATCGACGGGATGCCGTACATCGTTCCTTCGATGGCGGCAGAGACGGTACCGGAATAGGAGATGTCATCGCCGAGGTTGGGCCCCGGGTTGATCCCCGAAACCAGAAGATCGGGCCTGGCGGGCAGCAGCTTGCCGAGGCCGATGACGACACAATCGGTCGGGGTACCGTCCAGGGTGAAGACGTCATCCTCGCGCTGCCTTATACGCAGCGGGCGGCTCATGGTCAGTGCGTGGGATACCGCTGAATTGTCCCTCTCCGGCGCCACCACCACCGTTCTGCCGAGTCCGCGCATGGCGTCCCGCAGGGCGAGGAGTCCAGGGCTGTCGATTCCATCGTCGTTGGTAATCATGATCAGTGGCATGTGGCTCCTCTGCGAAACGGGACAAGGCTGCATCAGAAAGGATCGGAAGAGGCAAGGCCCGACGGCCTGCCTTCCCGCGCCGTCAATTCAGTGTCCAGTACCTGCCAGAATGACCGGACCGCCGGATTGCGACGGTTCCTGGCCAGGGTGCAGGCACCGACACGGAAAGGCTCGAGATGGGGAGTCGTCTCGAGGATTTCAACCTGGTCCTGAAACGGACTTCTTTCGAGGACCAGGCGGGGAACGACGCCGACGCCGCAGCCCATGGCGACCATGGCAATGATCGCCTCGTTGCCGGCAACCTGGGAGTAGACCGACGGCTGGATGCCCTTGTCGCTGAACCAGCGGTCGGCGCGATGGCGGCTCAGGCCTCGTTCCGCAAGGATGACCGGAGTCTGCCGCCAGTCTATGTCCGTGCCGCTGCGAACGACTGTTTCCGGAAAACGCGAGGGACTGATGAAAAGCAGCGGGGTTGTGGCGATTTCGAAAAACTCCACATGCTCCCGAAAAATTTTCCGCAGGGGGGCGGTCGAGACGGCGGCCAGCCGAACGGCGCCGGCCGCCGGCACCGAGTCGATT